>CANQSW010000001.1 GCA_947626615.1 uncultured Peptococcaceae bacterium
CGCGCACTGCAACCACGTCGCCCACCTTGACCATAGCCGTGCGGATATTCATCTTTTTGCCGTTCAGAGTGAAATGCGCGTGGGAAACCAACTGCTTGGCCTCGCGTCTGGTGGGAGCCAGCCCCAGGCGGAAAACTACGTTGTCCATGCGCTGTTCCAGCAGCGTCATCAGGTTTTCGCCCACGTTGCCGGACATTTTTTCCGCTCTCTTAAAGGTGTTGCGGAGCTGTTTCTCCAGAATACCGTAAACAAATTTCACCTTCTGCTTCTCAGCCAGCTGCAGGGCGTAGTTGCTCTGCTTTCTTCTGATCTGCTTCGGCTTTCTCTTGGATTTTTTATAAACGCCAACAAAACCCGGCTCGATGCCCAGGGTTCTGGCTCTTTTCAAAACAGGCTGAGTATTTCTTGCCATAATACGCTGTATCCCTCCTTCATCAAACTCTTCTTCTCTTCGGAGGACGGCACCCGTTATGCGGAATGGGGGTAACATCCTTGATCATGCTGATCTCCAAGCCGGCGGCCTGCAAAGCGCGGATAGCCGCCTCACGGCCGGAACCGGGCCCTTTCACCAGGCATTCCACCTGACGCAGGCCATGCACCATAGCTTCCTTGGCGGCCACGTCGGCAGCCTGCTGCGCCGCGAAAGGCGTGCTCTTACGAGAGCCCTTAAAGCCCTGCGCGCCCGCGCTGCTCCAGGAGATAGCGTTGCCGGCCTTGTCGGTGATGGTGACGATCGTGTTATTGAAAGTAGACTGAATATGCGCTACACCGAACTCGATGTTTTTCTTTTCTTTTCTCTTACGGATCTGTCTGCGAGCCATTTTGTAACCCCCTTTCTTTATTTCTTGCGTTTGCCGCTTACGGTCCGCTTCGGACCTTTACGTGTTCTGGCGTTGTTCTTCGTGTTCTGACCGCGCACAGGCAGGCCGCGGCGATGCCGCTGGCCGCGATAGCAGCCGATCTCCGTCAGTCGCTTGATGTTCAGAGCGATCTCACGGCGCAGGTCGCCTTCCACCTGGGTGGTCTTATCCAATACGTCGCGGATACGGCCGACTTCTTCGTCCGTCAGGTCCTTCACGCGGGTATCCGGATTCACGCCGGCTTCCTTCAATACCTTCTGCGAGGTGGGAAGCCCCACGCCGAAGATATAGGTCAGGCCGATCTCAACTCTTTTTTCTCTGGGCAAGTCTACACCAGCAATACGAGCCATTCTTACACCTCCAAAATTATAGCTGATATCATAAACTTAAAAATAAAATCAAAAACTTATCCTGTTTTGAATTAGCCCTGTTTTTGCTTATGCTTGGGGTTAGAGCAGATAACCATTACGGTACCGCGTCTTTTGATCACCTTGCATTTTTCGCAAATGGGCTTGGCAGAAGCACGAACCTTCATCGCTTTACCTCCTAATAAAAACCGGGTTTTCCCAAACTCTACTTATACCGATAAACAATGCGTCCGCGCTGCAGATCATACGGACTAAGCGCCACAGTCACCTTATCGCCGGGCAGAATACGAATATAATTCATCCTGATCTTACCGGAAACGTGAGCAAGCACAACGTGGCCGTTTTCCAATTCCACCTTAAACATCGCGTTGGGCAGCGGGTCAATGACCGTGCCGCTGACTTCGATCTCATCAACCTTAGACATTAGCTTACGCCTCCTCGTCAGGGTCTTCTCTTAAAAGCGCCGCCAGATCGGCCCGGATATCCTCCGGCGTCAGCTTGCCGGCGGCCGCTTTGGCGCGGAAATCCACCGAGACCAGCTTCACCGGCTGCAAATGCCGGGGATTTTTGGCTTTGGGGTGGGCGGGCAGGCGTTTTCTGCCGTCCACCAGCAGCGCCGCGTTATCCCGCAGCTGCCAGACCAGATAATATTTGCCGCGGTCGCGCCCGGCAAGGGAACGCACCAGCTGGCCGGGCTGCAGGGGAGTTGCTTTTTCAGTCATGGCTCGTCACCTCACAGCACCGTCAATATCTGCGGCCCGTCGGCGGTAATCGCCACGGTGTTCTCAAAGTGCGCCGAGGGTTTGCCGTCCAGCGTCACCACCGTCCAGCCGTCCGGCAGCGTCCGCACGGCGCCCGTGCCCAGATTCAGCATCGGCTCAATGGCCAGCGCCATGCCCTCCGCCAATCTAAGCCCGCGTCCGGGGCGGCCGTAATTCGGCACGTCTGGCGCTTCGTGCATCTCGCGGCCGATACCGTGGCCCACGTAATCCTGCACAATGCCAAGGCCCGCGGCCTCCGCCACCGTCTGGATACTGTGGCCGATATCGCCCAGACGGTTGCCGATCACCGCCATTTCGATGCCAGCGTAAAGGCTGGCCTCCGTCGCCCGCAGCAGCTCCGCCACCTCCGGCGTCACCTCACCCACCGGGAAAGTGCGCGCCGCGTCGCCGCAGAAGCCGTAAATTTCCGCCCCCACGTCGACGCTCAAGATATCGCCAGGCTTGAGCTCCCGCTTGCCGGGTATGCCGTGGATCACTTCGTCGTTCACCGACATACAGCAGGCGGCCGGGAAGCCCTCATACCCCTTAAAAAGCGGTTTGGCGTGATGATGCAGGATCAGCCGCTCCGCCGCCAGATCCAGCTCGCCGGTGGTGACACCGGGGCGGATCTTCTCGCGCATCAGTTCAAAAACCTCCGCCACGATCTTGCCGGCCTCGCGCATTTTTCTGATCTCCGCCGCATTTTTAATGGTGATCATCGCAGCCTACCCGCTTTACCAGTTCAGCCCCAGCCCGCGGCCCACGTCGGCCAGCACGCTGTTGATAGACTGGTCGCCGTTGATAGAGAGCAGCAGCCCCCGCGCCGCGTAATATTCGATCAGGGGCGCGGACTGCGCCTGATAAACGTCGAGCCGGTTCTGGATCGTTTCCACGGTATCGTCGGCCCGTTGATACAGCTCGCCGCCACATTCGTCGCAACGGCCGGGCTCCGTCGGCGGGTTGTTCACCAGATGATAGGTCTGCGAGCAGTTGCGGCAGACCCGGCGGCCCGAAAGCCGCTCGATCAGTTTGTCTTTCGGCACGTCGATGTTGACGACCTTATCCAGCTTTTTGCCCTGCTCGGTCAGAATTTCCGCCAGAGCGTCCGCCTGGCCGATAGTGCGCGGCAGGCCGTCCAGAATAAAGCCGTCTTTGCAGTCGTCCTCGGCCAGCCTTTCCCGGATCATGCCCATAGTCACCTCGTCAGGCACCAGATCGCCCTTGGAGATATACTGATTGGCCAGTTGACCCAGCTCCGTGCCGGCCTTGATATTGGCGCGGAAGATATCGCCGGTGGAGATATGCGGCACGAACAGCTTGCGCGCCATCACATCAGCCTGCGTGCCTTTGCCTGCGCCGGGAGGTCCCATCAAAACAATATTCATCATCAAAACCTCCTAGATGACCGGCTTATTTCATAAAGCCGGAATACTGACGTTCCATGACCTGAGCGTCCAGCTGCTTCATGGTGTCGAGCGCCACGCCGACAACGATCAGCAGCGAAGTGCCGCCGAAGTAAATATCCAGCCCGGAGAACTTGCTGGCGATAAAAGGCAGCACGGCGATAGCCCCCAGGAAGATGCCGCCGGCCAAAGTGATCCTGGTCAGCACCCTGTCCAGATATTCCGAGGTGGGCTCGCCGGGACGCAGGCCCGGGATAAAGCCGCCGTTCTTCTGCATATTTTCCGCCACCTCGCGGCAGTTGAACGTGACCGCGGTGTAGAAATAAGTGAAGAAGATGATCAGCAGCACGTACATGAACATATAGAACCAGGAGCCCTGCGAGAACATACCCTGGATAAAGACAGCCACGCTGTTGGTCGGGAACAGGCCCGCGATATAGGCCGGCAGCATCAGGATACACATCGCGAAGATGATCGGGATAACGCCGGTCTGGTTCACCTTGATCGGGATAAAGTTGCCCTGCCCGCCGTAAACGCGGCGGCCCACCACACGCTTGGCGTACTGCACCGGGATACGGCGCTGCGCCTCTTGAATGAACACCACGCCGGCGATGATCAGCACCGCCAGAATGATGAACAGAATGACCGTGATGATATTGGTCTGGCCGCCTCGAAGCGAAGTGACGATCGTGTTCAGACCGCCCGGCAGCGAGGCCAGGATACCGATAAAGATGATCAGCGAAGTGCCGTTGCCGATACCGTGTTCGGTGATTAGCTCGCCCAACCACATCAAAAAGCAAGTGCCGGCGGTCATGGTAACGGCCACCACCAGGCAGTTGAAAAGGCTGGGGACTTCCAGCGCGCGCCGCATATAAAGGGCCATGCCGATGGCCTGGATAAACGCCAGACCGACGGCGGCATAGCGGGTGATAGTGGCCATTTTTTTGCGGCCTTCCATGCCCTCGCGGGCCAGATTTTCAAAATACGGGATCGCGATAGTCAACAGGTTCATAATAATGGACGCGTTGATATAAGGCATGATGCCCATCGCGCAAACGGTGAACGTCTTGAGCGCGCCGCCGGAGAACGTATCCACCAGCGTCCAGATATCCGCGGTGAACATCTGCTCCAGCGCGTCCTTGCTGATACCGGGCACGGGGATATGCGCCGCCAGACGGAAAACTACCAGCATCAACAGGGTGAAGATAATTTTTTTCCTGACTTCCGCTATATTCCAAGCGTTTTTCAAAGTAGTCAACAAATTACTTCACCTCTACTTTGCCGCCCACCGCCTCAATTTTTTCAGCAGCCGCTTTAGAGCAAGCAATCTGTACGGTCAACTGCTTGGTCAACTCGCCGTCAGCCAAAATTTTCAGGCCGTCGCGCTTCTTATTAACAATACCGGTCTGATACAAAAGCTCTTCCGTAACCACAGTGCCGTTATCGAAGCACTCCAATTTGCCCAGCGCCACGGGAATGATCTCCTTGCCGAACACGTTTTTGAAGCCGCGCTTCGGCAGACGCCGGAAGATAGGCATCTGGCCGCCTTCAAAGCCGGGACGCACGCCGCCGCCGGATCTGGCCTTCTGGCCCTTGTGGCCGCGGCCGGAGGTCTTGCCCAGCGTGGAGCCGATACCTCTGCCCTTGCGCACCTTCTTCTGACGCGAACCCGCGTTGGGACGCAATTCATTCAGTTGCATATTCACACCTCCCTAATTATGCTTCTTCCACTTTAACCAGATGGGCAATTTTATGGACCTTGCCCATAATATCGGGAGTATCTTCCTGCACCACGCTGCTGTTAGTCTTCTTCAAGCCCAGCGAAACAGCGATGGCTCTTTGCTTCTTGTTATAGCCAATCGGGCTTTTGACCAGCGTAATTTTAACTTTAGCCATTGTCATTCCCTCCTAGCCCAAAATTTCTTCCACGGTCTTGCCGCGCAGACGCGCCACCTGTTCCGCCGTCTTCATGCTCTTCAAGCCCTCCATAGTTGCGCGCACCATGTTGATCGGGTTGTTGGAGCCCAAAGATTTCGTCAGAATATTGGCATAACCGGCAGCCTCCAGAACGGCACGCACCGGGCCGCCGGCGATAACGCCAGTACCGGGGGCGGCGGGCTTCAGCAGCACTCTGCCAGAGCCGAATTCGCCGACCACTTCATGCGGCACGGTGGTGTTCAGGATCGGCACGGTGATCATATCCTTTTTAGCCGCCTCGACGCCCTTGCGGATAGCTTCGGGCACCTCGGCCGCCTTGCCGATACCAAAGCCCACGTTGCCTTTGCCGTCGCCCACCACCATCAAGGCGGCGAAGCGGGCGCGTCTGCCGCCCTTAACGGTTTTGGCGACGCGGTTGATATGCACGGTGGTTTCGATCATCTCCGGCGCGGTATCTTTAACCTCAAATCTAGCCATTGTATTTCCTCCTCCTCTTAGAATTCCAGGCCGCCTTCTCTGGCGCCCTCCGCCAAAGCGGCAACCCGGCCATGATACAGGAGACCGCCCCGATCAAAAACGACACCCTTTATGCCCTTTTCCAGAGCTCTTTCCGCCAGCAGCTTGCCGACGGCCTTGGCGGCCTCTTTGTTGCCGCCGTAGTTCTCGCGCAGCGACGCGTCCAGAGTGGAGGCGGCGCAAAGGGTCTTACCTACGGTATCGTCGATGATCTGAGCGTACATATGCTTGGCGCTGCGATATACAGCCAACCTCGGATATTCCGGAGTCCCGCTGATATTGCGGCGAATACGATAATGCTTCTTTTGGCGTTTAGCCTTGCGATCTACCTTCTTAAACAAGGTTTTCACTTCCTTTACAATCTTTCAATCGCCGTTGATACTCCCAAGGTACGCAGCCTTGAGTAATCAAGCGGCCAAAGACCTGCAAACGACCGTGCCGGTCGCCTTATCACTTCTTGGCGCCGGTTTTGCCGGCTTTTTTAGCCACATACTCGCCCTCGTAGCGGATACCCTTGCCTTTGTAGGGTTCCGGCGGACGCTGCGCGCGGATCTTCGCCGCAAAGCCGCCCAAAACCTCTTTGTCCGGGCCGCTGATCACGATCTGAGTGGGCGCGGGGACTTGTATCTCCACGCCGGCCGGAGCAGCCAGCTCCACCGGGTGAGATTTGCCGACGGAGAGCGAAAGCACGTTGTTCTGCACCGCCGCGCGATAGCCCACGCCGATAATGGTGAGTTTTCTTTCAAAGCCGGTGGAAACGCCGGTCACCATGTTGGCAAGCAGCGCTCTGGTCAGCCCGTGATAAGCGCGGTTCTGCGCCGCGTCGCTGTCGCGGGTCACGACGATATGGCCGTCTTCCACCTTCACGTTGACCTCCGGGCGCACGTTGCGGCTCATTTCGCCTTTGGGGCCCTTAACAGTCACCAAACAGCCGTCCACGGTCACGTCCACCCCAGCCGGGATAGCGATAGGCAGTTTACCAATTCTGGACATTTCTCAAAAACACCTCTTTCTTATGGTCGGCGTGCCTTACCACACGTAGCAGAGAACCTCGCCGCCAAGGCCCTGTTTGCGGGCCTCTCTGTCAACCATCAACCCATGCGAAGTGGAGATGACGGCAATACCCAGGCCGCCCATAACGCGGGGCAGCTCTTCCTTGCCGACGTACACTCGCAGACCGGGTTTGGAGATTCTCTTCAATCCATTGATAATTCTTTCGCGGCCGGCGCCGTATTTCAGATAGATTCTGATAACGCCCTGCTTGCCGTCTTCGATATATTCCACGTCGTTGACGAAGCCCTCGGCCTTAAGTATCTCGGCCAGCTTCATTTTGGTCTTGGACGCGGGGATTTCCACCTTATCCATCAATACCATATTGGCATTTCTGATTCTCGTCAAAAAATCAGCGATAGGATCAGTAACAACCATTAGGATCTACCTCCTTCCTTCAAGGTCGGCGCTCTACCAACTGGATTTGGTAACGCCGGGGATTTCGCCTTTATAAGCCAGCTCTCGGAAACAAATACGGCAGATGCCGAATTTACGCATATAAGCATGAGGACGGCCGCAGATCTTGCAGCGATTATAGCCTCTCACCTGAAATTTCGGCTTCCGTTGCTGCTTGGCAATCATAGATTTCTTCGCCATTATTTTTCCTCCTAATTATTAGCGTAAGGCATACCCATCTGAGCAAGCAGTTCCTTACATTCAGCGTCGGTTTTGGCGCTGGTCACAAAACAAACCTCCAGGCCGCGCAGGCGGTCGATCTTCTCGTAGTCGATCTCCGGGAAGATCAGCTGCTCCTTCAGGCCCAGCGTATAGTTGCCGCGGCCGTCGAAAGCCTTGTCGGAAACGCCCTTGAAATCGCGGACGCGAGGCAGGGATACCGAAATCAGCTTATCCACAAATTCGTACATACGCTGGCCGCGCAGAGTCACCTTGCAGCCGATCGCCATGCCCTCGCGGATCTTGAAGGAAGCGATGGACTTCTTGGCGCGGGTCACCACCGGTTTCTGGCCGGAGATGGTCGCCAGGTCGTTCACCGCGGCGTCCAGCGCCTTCGGGTTCTGCACCGCCTCGCCCAGACCCATATTGATGACCACCTTTTCCAGCTTGGGGATCTCCATTACGTTCTTGTAGGCGAATTTTTCTTGGAGAGAAGGTCTGATCTCGCTGTCATAGCGTTCTTTTAATCTGTTTGCCATTTTAACAGTTCCTCCTTTCTCCCTTATTTATCGAATTTAGTGCCGCACTTTACGCAAGCGCGTACGGTCTTGCCGTTTTCCACCACACGAGCGATGCGAACGCCCTTTTTGCACTTGGGGCAATAGGGCATAACGTTGGAAGCGTCGATGAACGATTCCTTCTCCATGATGCCGCCCTGGGGGTCTTTCTTGCTGGGCTTGGTATGGCGTTTGATCTTAGCCACGCCGGCCACCACGACCTTGCCCTTGCTGGGGCTGGCCGCCAGCACCTTGCCGGTGGTCCCGGCGTCCTTGCCGGCGATGACCACGACCGTATCGCCTTTTTTAACGTGTAATTTGTTAGCCATTTCTACACCTCCCAGCCTAAAGCACTTCCGGCGCCAGAGAAACGATCTTCATAAAATCCTTATCTCTGAGCTCGCGGGCCACAGGGCCAAAAATTCTTGTGCCCCGGGGCTGGTTCTGATCGTTGATGATAACGCCGGTGTTCTCGTCGAAGCGGATATAAGAACCGTCCGGGCGTTTGATCTCTTTCTTGGTACGAACAACAACGGCGCGCACAACGTCGCCTTTTTTGACCACGCCGCCGGGCGTTGCAACCTTAACGGAGCAGATAATGACATCGCCCACGGTCGCGTAACGACGGCGGGAACCGCCCAAAACCTTAATGCAGAGCAGTTCTTTGGCACCGGTATTGTCACCGACTTTTAATCTGGTTTCAGCCTGAATCATTAGAGGCCGCCCCCTTTCTTAAACTAAATCTGCTTAGATGATCGGAGCCTTTTCTACGATCGCAAGCAAGTTCCAGCGCTTATCCTTGGAAAGCGGTCTGGTCTCGACGATCTGCACTCTGTCTCCGATATGGGCTTCGTTGTTCTCATCGTGCGCTTTGTATTTTTTGCTGGCCAGCATGGTCTTACCATAAAGAGGATGAGCTACGCGAGTTTCCACTTTAACCACGATGGTCTTATCCATTTTGTCCGAAACCACGACGCCGATCTGCGTCTTGCGGGTTTTTCTTGCAGTGTTGGTCACTTTCATGCTCCTCCTTTCCTTATGCTTCGGCCTGCTTCAGCTCTCTTTCACGGATAATGGTCTTCACCCGTGCCATGTCTTTCTTAACGTCTTTGATGCTGGAGGGGTTTTCCAGCTGACCGGTCGCGGCGCGGAAGCGCAGGTTGAAAAGCTCAACCTTCAGATCGGCGACCTTCTTCTGCAATTCGTCGTTGGACAAATCGCGGATCTCCTGTGCTTTCATTATGCCTCAGCCTCCCCTGCGTTTTCTCTCGCCACAAACTTGCACTTGATCGGCAGCTTGTGGGCGGCCAGGCGCATAGCTTCTCTGGCCACTTCTTCGCTCACCCCGGCGATCTCGAACATGACCTTGCCGGGCTTCACCACCGCCACCCAGAACTCCGGAGCGCCTTTACCAGAACCCATACGGGTATCGGCCGGCTTTTTGGTCACGGGCTTATGCGGGAAAATTTTGATCCAAACCTGACCGCCACGCTTGATGTAACGGGTCATGGCGACACGGGCCGCCTCGATCTGACGGCTGGTGATCCAGCTGGCTTCCAGAGCCTGCAAGCCATATTCGCCATAAGCGACGTAATTGCCCTTGTGCGCCTCGCCGTTCATACGACCGCGGTGCTGGCGGCGGTATTTAACTCTCTTCGGCAATAACATTTATGCGCCCTCCTCCGTACCTCTTCTTCTGTTACGCGGGCGGGAAGGCCGGCGGTTGGGCCGCGCTTCCTCTTTCTTCTCCTCGGTCGGCAGCGGACGCCCGCCCAGGATCTCGCCCTTATAGATCCAGACCTTGATACCGATCTTGCCATAAGTGGTATCAGCCTCGGCAGTTGCGTAATCGATATCCGCACGCAGCGTGTGCAGCGGCACCTTGCCGTCGGACACCCACTCGGTGCGGGCGATCTCGGCGCCGCCCAGACGGCCGGAACACATGATCTTCACGCCCTCGGCGCCCATGCGCATGGTGCGGCCCATGGCCTGCTTCATAGCGCGGCGGAAGGCGATACGCTTCTCCAGCTGGGCGGCGATGTTCTCCGCCACCAGCTGAGCGTCCAGCTCGGGGCGTTTCACCTCGATGATGTTGAGGAAAACGTTCTTGCCGGTCATTTCTTTCAGCTGCACGCGCAGCGCTTCCACGTCGGCGCCGTTGCGGCCGATCACCAAGCCGGGCTTGGCGGTGTGGATATTGATCTTGACGCGGTTAGCCGCCCGCTCGATCTCCAGGCAGGAGATACCGGTGTCATATAATTTTTTCTTCAGGAACTGGCGGATCTTGTGATCCTCCAGCAGATATTCGGAAAACTGCTTGTCAGCGTACCAACGGGAATCCCAGTTTTTGATAACGCCGACGCGAAGTCCCTTGGGATTGACTTTCTGTCCCACAGCTTAAGCCTCCTCTCTTTCCGCCACCACCACGGTAACGTGGCTGGTGCGATGTACCATACGGTCCGCACGACCCTGCGCTCTCGGCTTGATGCGCTTGATCGACGGCCCCTGGTCAATGATCGCGCCCTTAACGATGAGCTTTTCTCTATCCAGCCCCAGATTGTTTTCAGCGTTGGCTGCTGCTGAGAGCATCACTTTACTGATAACGCCGGCGGCCTTGTTGGGTGTGTAACGGAGAATGGCTTGTGCTTCCTGTATATCCTTACCCTTGATCAGATCGGCCACCAAACGGGCCTTTCTGGGGGACATACGAACATATTTGGCAATGGCTTTTGCCTCCATTAAAAACTACCCCCTCTCGGTGTCAATATCGCTTATTTCGCCTTGGAACCTTTTTCCACCAGAGAGCCGTGGCCGCGGTAACGGCGGGTCAAAACGAACTCGCCCAGCTTATGGCCAACCATATCTTCGGTGATATATACGGGAACGTGCTTTCTGCCGTCATGCAGCGCAATAGTGTGCCCGACCATCTGCGGGAAAATTGTGGAACGGCGGCTCCAGCTTTTGATGACCTTTTTATCGCCGCTTTCGTTCATGGCTTCGATTCTCGCCAGCAGTCTTTCTTCACAATAAGGTCCTTTTTTCAACGATCTGCCCATGAAGCATATCCTCCTTCCACAATATTACTTCGTGCGACGACGAACGATCAGCTTGTTGGAATTCTTCTTCTTGTCCCTCGTCTTCACGCCCAAAGCGGGTTTGCCCCAAGGAGTGACGGGGTTGCGGCCCACCGGGGAGCGGCCTTCGCCGCCGCCGTGCGGGTGATCGCAGGGGTTCATCACGACGCCGCGGTTGGCGGGGCGAACGCCCAGCCAGCGGTTGCGGCCGGCCTTACCCAGGTTGATGTTCACCTGGTCGGCGTTGCCGATGACGCCGATGGTGGCTTTGCAGCCGATCGGCACCTGACGCATCTCGCCGGAAGGCAGACGCAGCGTGGCGTATTTTTCCAACTTAGCCATCAGCTGTACGGAAGAACCGGCGGAACGCGCGATCCTGGCGCCGCAGCCGGGCAGCATTTCCACGTTGTGCACCACAGTGCCGACCGGGATATTGGCCAGCGGCAGCGCGTTGCCGGTCTTGATATCGACGTCCGTGCCGGAGAACAGCACGTCGCCCACCTTCAAGCCCTGCGGCGCGATGATGTAGCGCTTCTCGCCGTCGGCGTAGTGCAGCAGAGCGATATTGGCGGTGCGGTTCGGGTCGTATTCGATCGTGGCGACCTTGGCCGGGATACCGTCCTTATCACGCTTAAAATCAATAATGCGGTACATTCTCTTATGCCCGCCGCCCTTATGCCGGGTGGTCAGACGCCCCTGGTTGTTGCGGCCGCCGGTTTTGGTCAGCGGGGCCAGCAGAGAGCGCTCCGGCGTGGCGCAGGTGATCTCCTCAAAGGCAGATACCGTCATGCCGCGGCGACCGGGCGAAGTGGGCTTATAAACCTTAATAGCCATTTGCAATACCTCCCTTTATCAAAGACCGGAGAACATTTCGATGGAGTCGCCCTCACGGAGGGTCACCACTGCTTTTTTCACATCGGGTCTTTTGCCGGTGTAACGGCCCATCGTCTTGGTCTTTCCCTTGACTATCCGGGTAGTTACATCTACGACCTTCACCTTAAAGGCTTCTTCTACTGCGTGCGCGATCTCGATCTTGTTCGCGTCTTTCGCCACGATGAAGGTGTATTTATTCTCCTCGATCATTGCGATAGTTTTTTCCGAAATCATAGGTTTAACTAAAACGTCACAATAATTACGCATTAGTCAGCACCTCCTCCAGGCGAGCCACAGCATCCTTTGTAAGGATCAGCTTTTTGTGGTTCAGCACATTATAAGTGTTGACGCCAGTCACGTTTATCGCCTCAACACCCACGATATTGCGAGCGGATTTGATCACGTTCTCATGTTCGCCGGCAAAAACTACCAGCGCATTTGCTGCGTCGAAATGGCCCAAAACGTTCAGCATATCCTTGGTCTTGGGAGCGGCGAAATCGATCTTATCCAAAACGATCAACTCACCAGCCTGCTGCTTCGCCGTCAATGCCGAAGCCAGCGCGATGCGGCGTTGTTTGCGCGGCATCTTGAACCCATAGGATCGGGGGGTCGGCGCAAAGATCACGCCGCCGTGACGCCAAATCGGGCTACGGCTGCTACCGCTTCTGGCATGGCCGGTACCCTTCTGACGCCAGGGTTTTCTGCCGCCGCCGGAAACTTCGCTTCTGGTTTTAGCTTTCTGCGTGCCTTGTCTGCAGCTAGCCAGATACAACACGACTGCCTGATGCATCAGACCTTCGTTGATCTCGCGGTCAAACACAGCAGAGTTCAGTTCCAGAGTTTCTACCGCGTCGCCTTCCATGTTATAAACTTGCACGTTAGTCATCTTTTGCCCTCCTCTCTTGCCTTACTGGGCAGATTTAACGGCAGACTTGACATAAACCAGGCCTTTCTTCGGACCGGGTATAGCACCCTTTACGAGCAGCAGGTTCTTGTCAGCGTCTACACGCACGATTTCCAGATTTTGTACAGTCACACGACCACCGCCCAACTGACCGGGAGCACGTTTGCCCTTAAAAGTACGGGCAGGGCCTTTAGCGCCGGAAGAAGCCGGACGACGATGGTTTTTACTGCCGTGGCTCATAGGCCCGCGGCTGAAATGCCACCGTTTGATCGCACCGGCGAAACCTTTGCCTTTGGAAGTACCTTCGACATCGATCTTTTCACCGGCGGTGAATATATCAACCTTAAATTCCTGTCCCGGCTGATATTCGGCAGCGTTTTCCACACGCATTTCCTTGAGATAACGCAGCGGAGTAACACCGCTTTTGGTAAAGTGGCCAACCTGAGGCTTGGTGCCTTTTTTCAGTTCGCCATAGCCGATCTGTACGGCCTCATAGCCATCAGTAGCAGCAGTCTTGATCTGTGTGACCACGCAAGGACCTGCTTCGATGACCGTAACAGGAATCAGTCTACCATCTTCAGTAAAAATCTGGCTCATCGCCAATTTTTTACCAATAAGCATTTTTGGCATTTTAACACCTCCAAATATTCAAAATCGAGTTACGGCCATGCCAGAGCCGCATTGCTCGAAGCCTTGCAAGAAGCGCATTTGTCATTAACACGATTCCGTGTGTTTCATTTTTAGCAAGGCTTATTACCCATCAAAGTTTGATGTCGATCTCAATGCCGGCGGGAAGATCCAGGTGCATAAAAGAATCGACCGTCTTCTGTGTGGGCTCAAGAATGTCAATCAGGCGCTTGTGCGTGCGCATTTCGAACTGTTCACGCGAATCCTTATTGACATGGGGAGAGCGCAAAATGGTGTAGATGTTTTTCTCAGTGGGCAACGGGATCGGCCCGGACACCTTTGCGCCAGTCCGTTTGGCTGTTTCCACGATCTGAGCTGCAGATACATCCAACAGCTTGTGGTCATAAGCCTTCAGACGGATACGGATTTTTTGTTGCGACATTGTTTTACCTCCTTTTCGCTCGTATTGCTTACGAACTGGCTCGGCGAGAAAACCCCCATGGAGCAGGCATACCTCCACGCGGCAACCTCTCGCGTCATCGCTTGTTACTTGCTTGGTTCACAAGCTGAACCAAAATATATGATACCACAATACCAGTAGCTATTGCAAGACTTTTTTATAGATTTTTTACCCTTTTTTACGATTTTTTAGCAGCCTCATTTGCAAGAGTAAATTCCACCTTAAACCTTAACAGTATCAAACAGCATGTCTTTGCCCAATATGGTTCTTTGTCATCCAACTGACCAAAAAACGTACTGCCGGTCCGGCAGCTAAGATCTGCCATGATAAAGCCATCGGAGCATTCATAAGCACAGTCAGGCCCCAGACCTGTAAAAACTGTGTCTGCAGGCCGCCTTTGAAAACAAATACCGCAACTAGGCTCATGGCCGGGCACATGAACAGCACCGTACAAAGTTGACGTAACAATATCATGCTATGCGGTGGATACTCCCTGCCATGTGTCAACTTGTTTTGTAACCAGCCGGCTGCCGGCCCGCCAAAGCAGGTTTGCAAGACTATAACTGTAGGCACCAAATAAATTACTTCCCACGTAGGCAACAACAGATCAGCTGTTAGAGAGCCTTGACGCAGCGCCCCATTATAGACCTCCATGCCGTAAACCATAAAGATCGCCATCAACACAACAAATACTTTTTTTTGCATTTTTTACCTCCGTTTTGCCGCAAAAAAAGCGCAGCCCGGTTTTGAACCCGGACTTACGCTCTAGCTGCACAGTTCGTTATTAATTTGCATTACATATTATAGGTAGAAAAATTGTAAAAGTCAAGAAAAAAAGAGAGAAGTATCAGCCTGATCCCTCGGCGACACAGGCATTCTCTTCTCTCTTAAATACTTAAAGGTTACCTTATGTTGTTTATGGCAATTAATTCTAAGAGTATTATCATAGGTTCATCAAGTGCTGTTTTGCCGTGCTTTTGCTTTGTCCGTCAACGGAATAATTGCACCTGCAGAATCTAGCATAACACCTAGCCGTTGATTTAAACGACTCTAAAAGCATAAGCCCTCAGAAAAGGGTTTATTCCTTTTTCGAGGGCTATACTGATATTAGCAGATATCGAACTATTTTGCAAAAAAACAACGTTCAGCATGCTTCGATAGCAGCTTTTCTGTATCTTTAGATCTACTCTGCAGTCGCGTCCGGGTCAGTCGTGAATATCATGACCCACCAGACATATCCATCTGCATCCACGGAAACATCTATACCTGCTCTTGTATGAGTGGGATCCATGACATTGTCACGATGCGGCGGCGAAGCCATACAATCACTTACTAACAGATCCATATCAGCATAATGGATGCCGTAAGCAACGTTTTCGCCGCCCAGGACGTTATCGTAGCCGACCTCCGGCAGGATCGTGCTCCAATCCCTGCCGTCTGGCCGCATATGCGGTGTTGGAGACCATTTCCATGCCACATCCTCGTCGATACGGATTGCGGCGGCACGACATAATTCACCGTCCAGGATCGCTGGTTCCAGACCCTCCTTCGCTCGTTCAGCATTGAACTTCTCCAGCAATTGTTCGGGCAAAGTGCTTTGGTCAAAATAATACCAGCCTGCTTTC
Source organism: uncultured Peptococcaceae bacterium (assembly GCA_947626615.1). Classification (GTDB taxonomy): domain Bacteria; phylum Bacillota; class Dehalobacteriia; order UBA4068; family UBA4997; genus Avidehalobacter. The sequence goes on from CANQSW010000001.1 coordinate 15,632, forward strand.
ACCGGCGTTTCGCTGCGGCCATGCTCGTCAACAAAATTTGCTATCCTAACATATACGGAAGCAGCCTCGGCACGTGTCATATAGCCATAAGGATTGAACGTCATATCAGTGTTACCGGAGAAAATACCTAACTTGCAAGCCAACGTAACACGAGCTGGCCAGCCGCGAGTAAACTCCATATCATCATAAAGAGGTATAACGTTTTGATATTCCTCTGCAGGCGGTAAAGAACCTAACGAATCCAGAATGCTGTAAGAGATAGCTGCCGCCTTACAACGGAATATCGGGTCGGAGCTTTGCATGTTCCAAATATAGTTCAGACCATATTTTATGCAGACGTAATCGGTCGCGGTATACCATTCGTCACCCAAATTCAGGTCAGAATCGGCTTCAGCAGCCGCCACCTCGTTTGGGTAGAAGGCTCGCATCATTATCGCGATATATTCCCGTTTGGTGAGCTGGGCACCGGGGTCGAAAAGACGCTGCCCATTTACATCGGTGCCAACTCCCTCAATGGCACCATCGGCATAAGCGCGCTCTATATCACTATATGCCCAGTGTGTTTTAGGTACGTCCTTAAAAGTAGTCGGCGCTGCAAAAGCAGAAGTTGCCATAGTAATCACGAGCACCACTGTCAACAGCGTACAGATGAGGATCTTTGTGTTTTTACTATGCATGATTTGAGTGCCTCCTTTTTAGGAATTTTTTCTTGAAATGTCTTTGATCAAAACAGTATCTGTCAATAGTAAGACGACCATCCACCGTTCTTGTGTATCACAAGAACGGTGAGATTATCCATTCTTTAGATCAAGTTATCGTTTGTTGTATCCCATCCTACTATATGCGGTATTATAGCAGCAGCTGTTTTGCAGGAGGTTTATTGGTTGTTTTGTACGAAGCGCATCATGATCGTTGCGATCTCGGCACGGGTCGCTTTACCGCCGGGATTCAGCGTACCGTCAGAGTTACCGGCGATCAATCCTTTGGTATTAGCCCAAAGGATAGCGTCTTCAGCCCAGCCGCTTACCTTATTGTAATCTTTGAAACTGCTGCAAACGTTTCTGGCCTGAGCCTGATCGAATTCGGTATCGTAGCCGGCCTGCTCAGCATAGCGATAAAGTATCGCCGCCAATTCCTGACGGGTAATATCGCTGTTAGGAGCAAACTTGTTCTCACCGACACCGTTCACGACATTGCCGTTTGCCGCCCAATCGACTGCCTGAGCATACCATTGGTTCCTGGATACATCGCTGAAACCGACCGCCGTGGTGCTGGGCTGTCCGGCCATGCGATACATCACGGTAACGATCATAGCACGGCTGGCGTTATCGTTGGGACCAAAGATACCATTGGAAACTGCGCCCATCAGGTTCTCTTCAGAAGCCCACTTTACTGCACCGGCATACCATGATGTGACTTTTACATCGCGGAAGTCGCCTACATAGGAAACGCTGTTGTTAACAGCAGTATTGTTGGCGGCAGCCTTTTCGGCAGCAGCTTTTTCCGCAGCAGCCTTTTCGGCAGCAGCAGCTTTTCTTTCTGCAGCCAAATCGCGCTCCACCTTGAAATTTCCGTTACCATCAACGGAACAGAACACGGGAAGATCACCACCACCGTAATACCATACCGCTTTGCCGTCGATCTCAATAGGCTGACAGTCAGAGAGGAAAGCATCAGCGGTATAGATCTTGCCGCATCGACCGTCTCCGTCAACAATGGTATATTTGAGGGTTCCGGTGGTATTACCTTTAGCGTGCTCATTCCACAGGAGAACGAACTTGTTATTAGCGATCTTCACCAGCTGCGGGTTGCCTGCTGCGGCGATCTGACCGTTGGTATAAGAAGATACCTGATATTTCTTCACACCGCTCTTGGTCAAGTTATCTTTGTCCACCGCATAGATCACGATGTTATAGGCATTACTGCTGTCAAAGTTGCCGCTCTGTTCATCGATTGCACCGGCGATAAGATAATTGGAACTGCTTTCCTCAAAACCGCCCAGTTTGAAGCCGGTAGTACTTTCGCCGATACCGCCGACAAACTCCTGTACGTTCAAGATCTCACTGTTTTCGCCGAGGAACTTCTCCTTGCCGGCGGCACCGTTAAAGCGTACTATGACAGCAGCCCGCGGATAACCGTCGCCGTGGTCCAATGTTACGATATTAGCGTTACTGTCAGCCAATATAAACTGGTTGAAGGAATGGGATACGTAGCCGTATCTGAACTGAACCACCTCATAGAACTTGTCAGTCAACTTCATATCGCTTTGACGCAACACCAATGTCATGTTGGCCTGGTGGCAAAGACCGTCTGAGCTTCTGTACATTTTATGGCAGGTATGGATCAAAAGTTGGTCGCCGGCCTCGGTCATACGCAGACTGCCAAAATCAAAGGGAACAGAGGTATTGGCGCCCATAAGACTGAACTGATCCAGTCTCCGCCAGTTTTTGTCATATTTTACGACACGAATAACTTCCACACTGTCAGAGAAGGAAGGATTGCTCTGTCCAAATACCATAAAGTTATACATCTGACCGCTATAGAAGCCACCAAAGATAGGTAATTCCTGGTCGATCTTCTGAGATGTCAACAGATTAAATTTAGGATCGTAGTTTTCTATTAATACCTTTTTGCCATTACCTTCGTTAATAGCTTCAACACGAGTAAGATTATCGTCTGCTCTTTGATACAGATAAGACCACACCGTCTTGCTGGGGAAGCGATAATACTCATTCTCTATAGTGCTGTAAGAATTGTTGGCGACAGCATTAGGATCAGCCACTATAGGATCTTCTTCCGGGGCATCCAGCCGCGGTATCGTCTTAGTATAGGTATCGCCGCAGGTTTTACAAGTATAGGTCAGTTCGCCGTCATGGGTCGTAGTGGCGATCCTAGTCACCTTTTCCTCATATTTATGGCCCAGAGCGTTATAGGTCGAAATGACCTCACGTTCACCGCACTTTGTGCACACGCGGCTATAACTGCCCTCTTCCGTACAAGTGGGCTGGGTCGTCTCATATTTCCAGCTGTGATAGGTGCATTTAGGCGTCTCGGTCTTTTCGGTATAGGTATCACCGCAGACCGTGCAGGTATAGGTAGTGATACCATCTGCTACAGTCTTTCTATACTTGTGGCCGGTAGCTTTATAAGTCGTAATGACTTCACGTTCACCACACTTTAAGCACACACGGCTATAACTGCCTTCTTCAGTGCAAGTGGCCCGGGTCGTTTCATATTTCCAGCTATGGGTACATTTAGGTGTCACGCCCTGTTCGATTTCGGCTTCGGTTTTAAGGCAGTTAGCACAGACACGGGTAATGACACCATTTACCTCAGCCTCTACAAATCTGTGGCCAAAGGGTGTGTAAGTCTCGACGACTTCATACTCACCGCAGACCAAACACGTACGTGTATAATTGCCGCCTTCCGTGCAGGTGGGATAATTCTTCTTATATTTCCAGGAGTGTTCTATGACGGGAAGCGTCTCAATTTTCTCCACAGTGCCGCAGACGCTGCACTTGCGCTGAACATAGCCCTCCTTAGTACAAGTCGCTTCTACTCTTTCTTCCTCCCAGACATGCTCACAGACAGTAGGCTGCTCCTGTTCCAATGGAGGTGTAGTTTCTGGTGCAGTCTCTGTCGTGTTTCCGCCCTGCGTTCCGGTATCGCCGCCTCCCTGAGGATCTCCCTGTTCAGAGGGCGTTCCCTCCTCGGGGCCGTTTTGCGGAGCTGTATTAACAGACGGCTCTGTTGTTGTGCTGCCGTTAGTCCCATCGGATTCTTCAGCCAGCGCTATCGAAGAAAACAGTATAAACATCATACCGACCAGCAAAATAACAGCAAATGTTCTCTTTCTCATAATGTTTTTCCCTGCCTCCCCTGTAATAATATTTTTATTTTGTTTTGTTTTTCAAACAAAAACAAAACGCAAACGATAATTTAATACCAATATTTGTTATCGTCTAACTTATCAGGTTGACAAACTTAAAAAGCTTCAATAGTCATAACTTCTGTATTTAGCCTCGTATACAGGGACTACATTATAAACATCATCATCAATTTTTCTTGTCTCGCCGTTTTCCCACATATAAAGCTCACCCTTGTGATAGTTAAGGTTATAATCATACAGATACAGAATACGTCCGCCGGGTATACTATAGAACTCGTAGACATCATCTAAGGTCTCTACAATTTTACCATCCTGGTAGATCTTCAATGTACCATAAGCCTTATCGGCATTCCGATCTGTAAAATAAATCACTCTGTCGAAGTCACCACTCACTCCAACGTAATAGATATCTACACCGTGATCAATTTTTGTCTTGTTAATATAAAGTTCACCAATGTAATCTTTACAATCCTTGTAGTATTGAAAATTGTCGCCACCTACAAAACAACAAAAACCAGTGTATACATTATTGTCATACAGCTCAGCTTTTCCAACAACGCCATTAGAAATAGAAATACGATATAGATCACCGTAGTCTTTTTCGTCCGGAATATTGTCTAAATAGTAAACTACTGTGCCAGAAGAATTAATTTGAAATTTTTTGGCTTCCTTTACTTGTTCAATAAGCGTTGCGTTGTCTTTTACTGCAATATATTTATCTGACGAGGAGACTAAAGCAGCTTCAACCATTCCCTCAAGATCATAAATGTTTTTAACTTCGGAGAGTTTTACTTTTTCAAGATTGGATTGATTGTAAACTTCGTAAATAATAACAGGCTCATCGGATGCATAAGTACACTTATAAGTATAGCCATAAGAATATTTATAGGCGCCACCCAATGCATCGGTGATTACGGTTGTCTCTGTGCCATTATAAAAGCAAAGAGAACTCCTAGGCCTCTCCATTTTTTTCCCTTCAAGGGAAGTTCTCAATTCGTCACGAGTTGCTTTTGCCCAATATGTCTCTAAGGCTGTAGAGTATTCCGTTTCCATACGATCATACTCGTTCTTCCAAGCCTCATATGCATCTTCATATGCTTCATAAGCCGCATTATACTCAACATCAGAGCCATAGTCCCACCAGGAAGGAGCAATCGGAGCTTTAGGATAGTTAGGATAGCTCGGCTGTATCATAGAGTCATCAGCATCCTTCATGTCGTCTATTACATAATCCATCAGAGAAATCTCGTCGTCTTCACTGGTCAAGTAATAAATCTCTCCGGTTTCATAAATCTTAATCACATCATAAACGTTAGATGCGATTTTTACACTATCCTCACCTTCAACCTGCTTATATAAAGAATCTTCTTTAATGTAATATGCAGTCTTTAAGTCGTTACTTAAGTATTCAAGAGAAGATACCTCACTTGCAATTTTTTCTTTGTCGTTATCTGCAGATTTACGATAAAAACTCCCCTCAGAATTGATATAAGCGATTTTTGTTCCGTCATCAGAAACGTTAAATTCTTTAACTTCACTGGCAATCTTATCCTTAGAGTCATCCGCAAGTTTATATTGATACAAACTTCCTTCTTCACCCTTGAGATAAGTAACAATACTTGTAGAAGTGTTTACGGTATAAGACTGAACATCAGAGTCGATCATAATTGCTTCGGATTCGGGTTTTCCAATCTCTCTGTAATAAAGATCGAACCTATACTCTTGACCGATCGTCCAGTAATTATCAATAATCTTATTGGGGAAAAAGATGTACTTACCATCCTCACTCATATAAATACAGGCCCCTAAAGGTATATTTACTAAAGTTGTATTTCCCAAACCGCTATCATCGAGTCCAGAAGTCAACTGCAAAGCTTCGCTATCTTTCTTCAAATCAGAAAAGAAGATTTCGCCATCTTTTAAATAGAGCGCAAAGTCATTTTTAGCTTTACTTCCACTGGGCATCAGAGAGATCACGAGGATCAAAACTACTGCCAATGCTACGCCGATCCCACCAAATATAATTGTTTTTTTAGGAAACTTCTTCTTCTCGGCGAGAGCTGCAGGTCTTGCCTCGACAGGAACATCAGTTATTGATGCTCCACAACTTTGACAGAAAGCAAATTCGGTGCTTGTCTGCTTACCGCATTTAGGACAAAAAATAGTTTTATAAATCTTAGCACCGCAACCGTCACAGAACTTTACATCATCATTCAATTCCTTGTTGCATTTAGGGCACGTTATCATTGCGTCATCCTCCTACATACAAATTATAAAACTGCTTTGATTTGTGTAAAGATATCTCTTATTCTATAAGCAGAAGTTTCCATTTTCCATTTTCTTTTGTCATCGTAATTTGAACCAGCATATCAACAGATTCCTCTCCTTTTTTTGCAGTAATCTCTATATCTGCACCCTTAACTTGCGATATAGTACTAATATCAAAGTCCGGATAACTTGATTCTATTTCATATAATAAACTATCTAACTTTCTTCCGGAGATCGTATAAATCTCCTGTATATCATAGCTCAGCTTGTAGTTGTGCCCTACAGATGATTCAAAGAAATCCAAATCATCCCCTACATTATTCTCGAAATAATACTCGACCCTGTCTACACTGTCATAATAAAATATATCGCTTGACAGATCAACCAGCGTATCAATATCATACTTCTCATATGCAGTCATCACTTGCCGCAGCAGTCCATTGTACCCCATGTATTTTGGAACGATATTAAGTGCAATCACAACAACTACGATTAAAGCAATCGCCCCAACGAAAAGCTTAATTTTTGTTTTGGTTTTTTTCTGCTTTTTCTGATCTTGAATATCTGTTGATACTCTGTCAACCGGCGTTCCGCATTGATCGCATACATTGGCATCATCTGTCAATTCAGCACCACAATTACCACAAAATTTCGACATAAGTAATTTACCTCCCCGCGTTTCTTCTTTTTACTTTATGCACAGTTATTACAACAAACAGCAAGCATAGCAAACTGCAGCCGCCTATAACAAAATAAGTAAGCTTGCTTTGCTTAATCTCCTCACCATAACTATTTTCCCCTGCACGTAGTCGCACATCATACTTCCCATCGCCATTCTCATCTATGTTTAGAGTACTTTGATCAGAAACAGCTGCTTTTGTATCAATGACAGTCTTTTTTGTAATCTTGACATTTTCAAACCGTCTAAGATCACTATAATTGCCATTATCATCCATAAAACCGATAGTATAGTCCATAATTCCATGTCCTGTACCGATAAGTTTTAAATCGTAATCAGCGCCTTCTTTTAATCTTAGAACTTTTACCCTGTCATCAATACCGTTTGCTAAATCTTCTTCGTCTTGTTCAAAAGAAAGTGTGCCGAAATCTGTTCTAAGATTCAGATCTTTTTCAGAAGAGCTAAGTGTTTGCCCTTCATAAGTAACAGATACATCTACAGGACAAGCGATCCGTACATAGATATATTTCTGCCCGTTGATCTGATCTGCCATATCCCCAAAGAAGAACATTAAATCATCTGCATTTGCCACTTCATAGTGGCAACCATCACTGGCAATCCGCTCCATTAGTTGTTGAGCAAATGATTTATAGCCTCCCAGATTTTCAAAAAACCCTAATGTGTAAATAAGAACTCCATCTTTTTTTATCTCATCCGCATAATCAACGAGATCGTCACCCACTTTACCGTTGTTTGGCTCTCCATCGCTCATAAGCACAATAATTTTCTTTTTGGCAGTACTGGCACTAAGCATAGAATGCGCTTCCTTTAAACCCGCTTCAATATTTGTCCCTCCACCAGAATGAATATCAGATACGATACTTTCAAGAGATTCTTTGTTCAAAGAAAAGTCTGAATTGCGATTGGCGTAATTGTCATATGTGACTACGCCTATACTTGCATTCTCCTCAAGAATTGTATCAATAAAGTTTACGGAAGCCTTGCGAGTCTCCTCAATTGGCCTCCCTGACATACTGCCGGAAACATCAAGGACAAGTACAATATCTCTTTCATCATTATTAAAAACAAAATTTTCTGCACCTTTTTCTCCAAATATTAGAGGGGTAGCAACTTCTTCTTTGTTTCCATATTTACTATCGTTTTCACCATATTTCTTTTTGGCCATTGCAAGCGCTTCTCCTAATGTGTAAAGCCTCCCAGTTTTCTCATTATAATGTGTCATATTTTCTAAGGTTGCATTTTGAACTAGTAAATTATAATCGGTACATATTGTTTCCGAATTAGCAACTACTGCTTTGGCTCCTTTTCTCAAAAAAGAATCTGCTAATACGTTATCTTTTCCACTCTGACAAGCAGCAAGATAAAGAAATGTACCGTTTAAATTGTTACAATATTTATCGATGTATTTTGATGTAAATGCCACATTGCCATTAAGACATTCTACAATTCGATTTTCCATATTATCAAGACGGTAATTCGAATCCGACTGAAATGCATCATAATCAAATTCTTCACCTGTTAAAAGATACGAATGTAACGAATCGGAATATCCGCCATGCCCGTGCCAAATTATTACCTGATTTTCAGATAATGCTTTTATCTTATTTAATGTAACTTCTTGATTGTCATAATTATTTTCTGCATTAAACTTATACAATGACAATTTTTCGCTTATCTTTTCCGCTGATAAGTCAGGCAAGATCATGTACTCATTCATTTCTGATGAATATGTGTTTAAACATGGTTGAAACGTGAATACAGAAATATTGACATTTTCACCTATAGCATCTATGCCATAACGCTTTGGCAAATATATATATGTCAGTCCATTCTTAAATTTAAGTAGGATTGAATTATCTGACACTTCATAATACAATACATCTCCGTTTTTATATAGATTTTCTGCATACCCTTCGACTTCTTCCATTACAGCAGAAAGATCACTTTCTTTGACATAACCATCGTCACCACAAAATGTTTCTTCTATTGCTATAATATTTGCTTGAATTTTTTGAATTTCCGATACAGATTCTTCAGTTGGCCTCTCAAAAAAATATAAGTACACCATTTCTGAAATATATTCTTCAGTTTTACAATAATAGCTTTTAGAACCCAACTCTGATACAACGGATATCGTGTTAGCATAGATTCCGTCTCCAGCAAACGAATCTCCATTTTTGCCATTATCAAACATTTTGCACACTATTTTATCATCTGAATATTCATACAAATCTACATAATCTGGTTTTTTACCTTGTACAGAAACTGAAAAAACAACATTTACCTGCTCATTTTCCCAGAAACAATTTTCATTTGATGTAAAATTCTCCAGCAAACTATCATCATCAGTTTCTATATCACGTTCATTATTATTTGGCAACAGTTCAACACGATCGATTATTTTTTCTATTTCAGGTATATCAACTATGTCAAAATACACAAGTGCACCAAGTGCAGCTATTACAAGCACAGCAATCAACAGAATAATCAAAATTAACTTAAAGAGAAATCGAAGAATCTTTTTGCTAATAGACAATCCGGCTCGTTCTTCTTTCTTTTCAGTTTTAATTTCTTCCTTACGTTGTTTTCTAGCTTCTCTCTTGCTAAACCGTTCTTCAGTAGATGCTGACCGATGATTGTTTGTTTCACCTTCATTAGATGCTACAGGCCCTGGCTTCTGTACCTTCTTTAATTCATCTGCGTTGCAGTTTGGACAAAAGCCCGTATTTTCATCCAACTTTGCGCCACACTTCCCACAAAATTTTACCATGGTACTCCTCCTCCCATGCATAACATTTTGAATCACAAAAAAGTAAAGACAGTGGTGTATTAATGCTATCCACTGCCTCTGCTCGTCCTTATCCCATATATTTATCGATAAGTTTGTCACCAACAAGGAAGGAGATCATCCCCAAGTTGATTGCTTCGGCACCAAGAAGGATAAAGATAATATTTTCAATGATGTCAATAACGCTGACTATCAAAGTGACAACACAGAACCATACAATCGTGCTAAACATTTTATCAACTACAACTATAAGATTATTGATAAAACCGATTGTATCAAAAATCAAGTCGTTACTATTAGCAAAGAAAAGAATAGTAACGGTACTACTGACTTCCCAGCAGCCTTGTTCAACCATTCATTTGTCGCAAACATAAAATGGATCCTGCCAAAATGACTATGTTCGCTAAGAAAACACATTAACCAAATCACTACATCCAACAGACCAACATAAATTCTCAGACTCTCCCTTTTCCTCGGTTCATTATAACTTATAACTTATTTCCACACTCAGTGCAGAAAATAGAGCTATCATCTACTTTTGCACCACATTTTGAACATACACGATCAAGCGTTTCAGGCTCATCCTCAGCTACAGTGACAACAGATGAAACAGGTTCCAACGGTTTTCCACAAGCCGTACAGAATCGCATTCCTTTTTTCACCATGGCACCACAATTACCGCACTTTACATAGTCAGCAGGATCGACCGTTTCGATCTTAGGTATAGGTGCACCACATGAGCTGCAAAAAGCAGCATCCTTAGATAACTCTGCTCCGCACTTTTCGCAACATTGCACCCCTTTAATATCTTGAAGCTGCTTTTTACAGTCATTTATCTTCGCTTCAGCATCAGCGATTGCCTTAATCATTTCTACGAATTCTTCTTTGCAGTCCTCTTTATGAATAGAAAAATACAATTTGCCAAGTTGACAGTATAGACTTGAAAGATTTTTCTCTTCTTCGTTAATTAATGAGTTAAGCCTTGAGGTATCTGCAATTTCTTTTGTTTTAGCAATAGTCTTTTGTCCCGTTTCAGTAACAGCTTTACTAATTTTATCAAAGAAAGCCATCGTATTACCCTCCCGTTTATGTATTTACGAATTTAGCTCTTGGATCCCTTTATAACAATCGTCGCAAACAAAAACTATTATTCCAAGACCAGAAGTATAGTGCTTTGTAGCTTTTCCGGAACAAAAGAAACATTCCGAAGAACAGTCTGCACAATAGTACTCGTTTTCGCCTGTATATTCGTTTTTATACGCCTTTGTCGGAGTTTGACCACAGGACACACACGGTTCAGATGAACCACACGCTGAAAGAGTAAAGATCAACGCAATAAAAACCAACATAGCAATAGTTCGTTTAAGATAAATCATTCTTTTTTCCTCCCTTGATCACTACATTTTCTGACTGTGCATATAACGATTTGTGTTTTAAAGGACTTGACATTTTCTTAATGAATATTCCGGTATGACAAGAGACGCTTTTTCAGACACCTCTCTTGTTTATATGTTTTGCCTAAACCGATAATCTTTCGCGAAAATTTGAATCACAGCTCTTGGTGCATGCGCCGCTCGAAAACTACACCTGTCGCGTCGAATTTCTACATCATAGCCGCTGAAATCCTACAGTTTCATGGCAGACCATATAGTTACAAGATTTGAAATATTTTATGCACCATATACTGCAGTCACCATGCACCATTTCGTCCAGCCAGAACGCACCAAGGAATGCGGTCTAGCTTGCAGCACCAAGGCAGTGGACTTCAATGGCATTGTCCTGCTTGAGTGACGCGGCTGTTCAATCAAGCGACGAAGATGTTCAATTACAGCGTCGCAATTGTTCATTTTAAACAACACAGAGGTTTGATATCGCTGTCTTACTCAGCAGAAGTGGCTCTCAAGTTCCGGAATGCTGGCTCTCATCTACCGGACAGACAGCTCAATGACCTCCAAAATATTCATCCCGATATTGGAACGTAGAAAGTGCCATATTGTACTTTTTCACTGTCGCTAAGACAGTGATCATCTTTGTATTTCCGAACTGCCAGATGCGGCAAAAGTACTATGACAAAGAATATGGCAACCATCATAGACACATTCTATAGGTTTTCGCCGCCACGATGTTTACGCTTGATAATGTCTAATGTTGACGCGGATATAATCATAAATCGCTATCTCAGTCCCTTTTTCCAACACATACTATTAGTTTTGTTTTGTTCATTAATCAGATAAGACCATCCAAAACATCTCGCTTTGTAATTATGTTGTCCTTATGCAATAGAAAATCATGAGAAGCAATTTGATTATTTGTGCGATCATATTAAGCAGTTAGTTACCTACATTACTTCTTTCTTCAATGCGCCGTGGCTCTTCGATTACGGCGGCAAGTTCGTTCTACAGATCCATTACTGAATATAAAATTGTTCTAAACCAGAAAACCACTGGCTGGAAAGCCCAACCAATGGTCTTGCAATATACACCTTATTTTCGGCTGGCGCTACGATTTTGATTGTCTAAAGTCGCACCACACTTATACGCTATTAATTTGCGAGACATACAGATAAAAGCAACTGCTAACAAAATAAAAATGCTAAGCCATTGCGAAACGGAAAACAACCCTATTATCCCCCGCTCTTTATCATCATAGCGTAAAAATTCCAACAAAAACCGCAATATGGCATAGGTACCAAGATATATGTAAGGCATTTCTCGCAATCTTTTGCCTCTTAATACCATATACAAAAATATAGCTGCCAGGGAAAAATTAATAAATGCCTCTAAAAGCTGCACCGGAAATAGCGGCACACCGATCGGAGCATACGCCGGCGCATGATAAACAATACTGCCGATCCCGTCATAAGGTATACCATAGCAGCATCCAGCAATATGACAACCAATACGACCAAAACCATGTGCAAGAGGCACACAAGGAACGATTATCTCGGCATATTTTCTAGCGTTTATTTTATGTATTTTACCAGCGGCAAAAAAGGCTGTCAGACCACAAAGCAAGCCACCGTAAAACACATAACCACTTGCTAACAGTTGCTTCAGATAGCTCAAAGATGTCAAATGATCCCATTCTATCTGGTCTCTCAAAAGAAAAATACTTAAAGCTTTTGCACCCAAAAGCCCTCCGCATATTGCATATGCCCCTAGAATCAGCAGCTCATCGTCTGACAAAGCATATTTCTTTACCAGACAATAAGCTACTGCCGTTGAGACTATCAAACCTAATGCAACCAAACAGCCATAAAATGGAATAAACCTGCCAAACAGATAAACACCTGCCATTTAGGGAGCAACTGCACCAAATGCAGCCAAGCCTCCCACACAGGAAGCACAGGCAACAACAAACAAAACGGAAAGTATCAAGCCAATGATAGAACAGACCAAGCCGGCTTTAGCCAGCGATGCACGTTCCGGCACTTTTTTCCCCAAAACGCCAAGAATGATACCAACAACACCACATATGGCACCAATAGGCAGACCAAAACCAAATACCGCTGCTACGATCGAAACGATACCTAAAACCAACGATGCAATAGCCATTTTTATTCTCCCTTCAAATTAAAGTTACATTCTAGCAACACAATCATTCTTATCCAAAGTCAGAGCATAATGTTCATTACCGGGCATAATCGATTGTATAAACCCTAAAGAACGCAGATACGTCAAAACCCTCTGTTGTTCTTTGAAATTTAATTGTAAAAACAATTCAATAAATTCTTCTTCTTTGTTGTTCTGATTCGATTTTTGCCGCATAAAAACACCTCCACTTTAGGCAATGTGTTGCAAACACAATATAACACAATTTGTTTGTGCCGTCAACACTCTTCGACGATTTCTTTTGTGTTGACGAACCTTTTTTAATGTTGTATGATATACTTGAAAAATATAAGTTGTAACTGGTTGGGGAGGAACTGACAAGTTGAAAAATCGTGTTCGCATAATAAGAAACCAGCTAAATTTATCACAACGAGAATTTGGAGAGAAACTGGGCGTCAGCCGCGATGTTATCAGTAACATAGAATATGGACGAGTACAGCCTAAGGAGTTGTTACTGAAGCATATGTGCCAGCTTTTTAACGTTAATCCCGTTTGGTTGCATACAGGTAATGGCAAAATATTCTTAGACGAGCCCATCTACAACGAAAATCTTAAAGAGGCTATAAACATCTTCTCCCAATTGCGACCAGAGTTTCAAGCATACGCCTTGGAGCAGATACGCAATTTAGTCGAGTTGCAGGAAAAATACCCGCCGGATACCATGATAGCAAACAAGTAAAATAGAAGAGCCAAATCATCACTCCCATATAATCAAACCAACTCCTTCCGTAGCTCAATTGCTTTTTTACCGCAACTTGCAAATGAGGTGCAAATCTTTTAAATTTACAACATTTAAAAAGTCTTTTAAAATGCAAAAAAAACATTGATTTGGTTTATATTATAGTTTAAAACTATATTTTAGGATCAGTAGATACAGAATGATTTTATTATCCATTCAAAACTTTCAGGATCAAAATTTTGCATCGCCTATCAAATGACAAGATTTGGTTTTTTACAGAATACCATTCTCTATCATGGCGATTTTTCAAACGGACATGAAAGAACGACAAATCATTTTTAAAGCATCTGCATTTACTCCTACTATATATAAAAGGTAAAGAAAATGGATTTTCGGAAAAGTTTTTCCAAAAATTTTTATTTTTTAGTAATTCTTTTCGCCGACCTTATTCTTACCGCAAAAAATCAGCATATCTTTATGATCGGATTCATAAGGATACGCTGATTTTTTAAACCAATAAAAAAGAGAGAAGTATCAGCCTGATCCCTCGGCGACACAGGCATTCTCTTCTCTCTTAAATACTTAAAGGTTACTGTCGGCTGTCCAATAGGATACGACCCTCGGCATGAGCCACACCCTCACAACAGACCTTTATAAGCCAAACTTTTTTAACTGTTTTGATACTTTTGCTCCTACGATCATTCGTTGATCGCAGTAACAACACCGGCGCCTACTGTACGGCCACCCTCACGAATTGCAAAACGCAGACCTTCCTCGATAGCGATCGGGGTGATCAGCTCGATGTTCATGCGGATGTTATCGCCGGGCATTACCATCTCTACTCCTTCCGGCAGCAGAGCTACACCAGTAACGTCGGTGGTACGGAAATAGAACTGCGGACGATAGCCGTTGAAGAACGGAGTATGACGTCCACCCTCTTCTTTGGTCAGTACATAGACCTCACCGCTGAATTTGGTATGCGGATGAATGCTGCCGGGTTTAGCCAAAACCTGACCACGTTCGACCTCTTTACGATCGATACCACGCAGCAGTGTACCGATGTTATCGCCTGCTTCGGCAAAATCGAGCAACTTGCGGAACATCTCTACACCGGTAACTACGGTGTTCTTCGGCTCATCCATCAAACCTACGATAGATACTGCATCGCCCACTTTGACCTGACCACGTTCAACACGGCCGGTTACTACGGTGCCGCGGCCGGTGATGGTGAATACATCCTCGATCGGCATCAGGAACGGTTTGTCGATATCACGCTCAGGCGTAGGAATGTAAGAGTCAACTGCATCCATCAATTCCCATACCGGGCCGCAGTCCGGGCAATCACGTTTGCCGCAGCCGCATTCCAGAGCTTTCAGAGCAGAACCCTTGATGATCGGAATATCGTCGCCCGGGAAATCATACTCGGAGAGCAGTTCGCGTACTTCCATCTCTACCAATTCCATCAGTTCGTCGTCATCGACCTGGTCAGCCTTGTTCAGGAAAACTACGATGTAAGGTACACCTACCTGACGGGACAGCAGGATGTGTTCTCTGGTCTGGGGCATCGGACCGTCAGCTGCCGATACTACCAGGATAGCACCGTCCATCTGGGCTGCGCCGGTGATCATGTTCTTTACATAGTCGGCGTGTCCGGGGCAGTCAACGTGAGCATAGTGACGAGTTGCCGTCTCATACTCTACGTGAGCAGTGTTGATCGTGATACCACGAGCTTTTTCCTCAGGAGCCGAGTCGATCTGATCATAGGCCTTGGCTTCTGCGCCGCCGGCAGTTGCCAGACAACGAGTGATCGCTGCAGTCAGCGTCGTCTTGCCATGGTCAACGTGACCGATCGTGCCGATGTTTACATGCGGCTTGGTGCGTTCAAATTTCTGTTTTGCCATTTTTCTTCCTCCATAAAAATAACTTTTATATCAAATCTAAAATAAGTGCGATTTAATAACCCTTACGTTTCTCGATGATCGTATCGGCCACGTTCTTCGGCACTTCTTCAAAATGCGAGAACTGCATAGTGTAAGTACCGCGTCCCTGTGTGCGCGAACGCAGGTCGGTGGCATAGCCGAACATCTCTGCCAACGGTACTAACGCACGAATAGCCTGCAGACCGTTGCGGCCCTCCATGCCTTCGATACGGCCGCGTCGTGAGCTGACATTGCCCATGACCTCGCCCATATAATCTTCCGGTACCACGACCTCAACTTTGAAGATGGGCTCCAGCAACACAGGATCAGCCTTAGCACAACCATCTTTGAAGGCCAATGAGCCGGCGATCTTGAAAGCCACCTCAGAAGAGTCTACCTCATGGTAAGAACCATCTATCAGTGTAGCCTTGATATCGACCACCTCATAACCGGCCAGCAGACCGGAAAGCATAGCCTCTTTGATACCGGACTCGATCGGAGCGATAAATTCTTTCGGAACTACGCCGCCAACGATCTTGTTTTCGAAAACAAAACCCTGTCCGGGTTCAGCCGGTTCAAATTCCACCACGCAATGGCCGTATTGACCGTGACCACCCGACTGTTTGACATGCTTGCCGATACCGGTGACCTTTTTGCGGATAGTCTCTTTATAAGCCACCTGCGGCTGGCCCACGTTGGCCTCCACCTTAAATTCGCGCAGCAGACGGTCCACGATGATCTCCAGGTGCAGCTCGCCCATGCCGGCGATAATGGTCTGGCCGGTCTCGGCGTCGGTATGCACCTTGAAGGTCGGGTCTTCCTCGGCCAGCTTGGCCAGAGCGATGCCCATTTTTTCCTGATCCGCCACGGTCTTGGGCTCGATAGCCACGTCGATGACGGGTTCCGGGAATTCCATAGATTCCAGAATGATCTCGTGCGCCTCGTCGCAGAGAGTGTCGCCGGTGGTGGTATCCTTGAAGCCGATGCCGGCCACGATATCGCCGGCGTGGATCTCCTGCACCTCCTCGCGGGCGTTGGCGTGCATCTGCAACAGGCGGCCGACGCGCTCCTTCTTGCCCTTGGTGGAGTTATAAACGTAGGAGCCGGCCTTCAGCGTGCCGGAATATACGCGGAAATACGTCAGCTTGCCCACAAAGGGGTCGGTCATCACCTTGAAGGCCAAAGCCGCGAACGGAGCGTCGTCGGAGCTGGGGCGGGAATCCTCCGCGCCGGTCTCCGGGTCGACGCCGGTGATATCGGGCACGTCCACCGGAGAGGGCAGATAATCGACGACCGCGTCCAGCAGCATCTGCACGCCCTTGTTCTTGAAGGACGAGCCGCACAGCACGGGGGTCAGCGTCACGGCGATAGCGCCTTTTCTCAGGCCCTGTTTGATCTCGTCGTTGGTGAGCTCCTCGCCCTCCAGATACTTCATCATCAGTTCTTCGTCGCTTTCAGCGGCGGCTTCCACCATTTTTTCGCGGTATTCCAGCGCCATATCCAGCATATCGGCCGGCACTTCGGAATCCTCAATGATCTTGCCCATGTCGTCCTTATAGATCTCGGCGCGCATGGTGATAAGGTCTACGATACCGACGAATTTATCCTCCGAACCGATCGGCAGCTGGATAGGCACGGGGTTTGCGCCCAGCCTGTCGTGGATCATGCCGACGACGCGCATAAAATCCGCGCCGGTGCGGTCCATTTTATTGACATACGCGATACGCGGCACGCCGTAATGGTCAGCCTGCCGCCAAACAGTTTCAGACTGCGGTTCAACGCCGCCAACAGAGCAGAACACCGCCACCGCGCCGTCCAGCACTCTAAGCGAGCGTTCCACCTCGACTGTGAAATCGACGTGGCCGGGCGTGTCGATGATGTTGATACGGTTATTCTTCCAGAAACAGGTGGTGGTGGCAGAAGTGATGGTGATACCGCGCTCCTGCTCCTGCACCATCCAGTCCATCGTCGCGCCGCCGTCATGCACCTCGCCGATCTTGTGTACCTTGTTGGTATAATACAAGATACGCTCGGTCGTGGTGGTCTTGCCGGCGTCGATATGGGCCATGATGCCGATATTTCTGGTGTTTTCCAAAGAATTCTGTCTTGGCATTTTCTCCTCCAATTTGTGCCCGGCCTACCAGCGATAGTGCGCGAAAGCCCTGTTCGCCTCGGCCATTTTGTGGGTATCCTCGCGTTTTTTCACCGACGCGCCCACGTTGTTGGCGGCGTCCATCAGTTCGGCAGCCAGCTTTTCCTGCATGGATTTGCCGCCGCGTTTTCTGGTGTTGGCCACCAGCCAGCGAATACCCAAAGTTTGGCGGCGCTCCGGCCGCACTTCCACCGGCACCTGATAGTTGGCGCCGCCCACGCGGCGGGCCTTAACTTCCAGCACCGGCATTACGTTTTTCATTGCTTCGTCAAAGACCTCCATCGGGTCTTTGCCGGTCTTATCCTTGATTATATCGAAAGCGCCGTAAACGATCTTTTCTGCCACGCCCTTTTTGCCGTCCAGCATGACCTGATTGATGAACTTGGTCAGGATAACGCTGTTATAGACCGGATCGGGCAGAACGTCCATTCTCGGCGCGCGTCCACGTCTAGACATCTTGTTTCCTCCTTATATATTTTCCCGTATTCGGTCTTATTTCTTGGCGCTGCCCTTCGGGCGCTTGGCGCCGTACTTGGAGCGAGCCTGCATACGGCCCGTCACGCCGGCTGCGTCCAGCGCGCCGCGCACGACGTGATAACGCACGCCGGGCAGGTCCTTGACACGGCCGCCGCGGACCAGCACCACGCTGTGCTCCTGCAGGTTATGGCCGATACCGGGAATATACGCGGTAACTTCGATGTTGTTCGTCAGGCGGACACGAGCCACCTTACGCAAAGCGGAGTTCGGCTTCTTCGGCGTCGTGGTATAAACTCTGGTGCAAACGCCCCTCTTCTGAGGACATTCCTTCAATGCCGGCGCGGTAGACTTTTTATCCACACTCTGGCGACCTTTTCTAACTAACTGACTGATTGTAGGCAAAACCGCCACCTCCTTCCCCATTAAACAAGCCTGTGTTGGCAAGCTCTGCCTTTCGCACAAGCCTATCCAACGGATAATGAAATAAGATATTTTGAAAAAGCAACCCGCGGCATTTCAGCCCGTTCCTGACCGATCTGCCAAAAAACTTCCGCACGCTCAATCCTTTAAGACGGCCGCCACGGCCGCCCCGACGTCAATGCCGCAGGCGCTGCCAAGCTCCGCCATCGTATCGACGCGGCGTATCTCTACGTCTTTGACGATACAAAGCGCGATGACCTCGGCGGTCACTTGCCGGTCAGCATCTCCGGCAAGAAAGACCAACGCCACAGAATTAGCTTCCAAGGCTCTAAGAGTCTGCTTTACGCCCACGCATTTCTTCGCGGCGCGCAAGCCAGCCAGTTCCATTTCCGCATTAACCCCCCAGAATAGCGTACTTTATAATTTTACCAAGCGGATCCCGCGTTGTCAACATTTTTTCAGGCGATTTTGTCCGGTTTTCCCAAAAAATTTTGCCCAAAAGCCGCGCAAAACATACGGGCGGCGGGGCTTTGCCCCATTCCGCCCGCTGCGTTTTTCACTTTTTGGCCAAGCAGCCGTTTTTTAAGAAGCGTGTTTCTCCCAATAATGCTCCGTCGGCTCGTAGCCTGCCGCCAGATACACCGTCTCGCCGCTCTCGTCGATATAGAACGTCACCTTGAGCTGGCCGTCCACCGGAAAGTCCGCGGTCTGGCCGTCCAGCACCATTTGGGTCGCCGCCTGATCGAACGTCAGCTCGTTATTTGCAATCTGCTCGCCGTAGGCCGCCTCGACCGCCGCTTCGCCCTCGTCGTAGCCGATAACGTAATCGTTCAGCACGGCGGTATAGACCAGCCGACCGTCCTCGCGCCGCTCGGCCGCAAGCTCCGTCAAGCCGTAATACCCCACCGGGAAAGAGCCCTCCGGTGTGTCGTAATAATTCTCGCCGTCGAAGTCGAACATTTTATGCTCGCTGCCGGAATGTTCCAGCTGCACGTCGCCAAAATGCGTGTGGACGAATTTATCCACTTCTTCTTTTGGTATCACTGCCGCGCCGGGCATACCGTAGGTATCGCTGGTGTTCTCCTCCCAGCGCTGCTCTCTCACCCAATAACCGTACTCGTCCAGCCCCGTCACGTCGTCCGTCAGCACCAAAAACCAATAGGACGCCACGTCGGTGGGCTGCTCGCCCTCCGCGAATTCCGGCAGATGGAACCACAGATCCATACGCGCCGTATCCCAAAACGCCTTGATCAGCTCCGGCGTCACGTCCAGCGCCGTGCTCTCGCCGGGCTGCAGGTCCGCGCAGGCCGCCGCCGTGAGTTCGCTCACCGCCGCCAACGGGTTGGCCGCCGCCGACTCCGCCGAACTGCCCTCCTGCTCGCAGCCGCAGTCAAAGCAGCACAGCAGCGCCGCCAGCAACACCGCCAATATCAGTTTTCCTGTCCGCATACTAAGCACCTCCACTTATTTACTGGCCCCACGCTCACTTGACGCCCGCAAATATCGCCGGGTCGTTATATTCGGTCAGGTCGAAGCGATACAGCTGCTCGATCGTATCCTGCAGCGTCTCGCCGCCCGCGCCGTTTTCGTCCGCGCCCACCGTCTGCGTCACGCTGTCGCGGCTCTCATAATCCATGCGCACCAGCAGCCCGTCCTCGTTCAGCCAATAATCCACGTAGCCGGAAAGCATGATGCCGTCCGCGCCGTCCTTGTCGCGGCTGCTGTTCACCCGGTCGATGTATTTCGCGTTCTTAACGACGCGGAAGCCCTGCCAATCCGGCTGTTCGGCGTCGGCAAGCGGCTGCACCTCGGCCACGTAGCCGGCCTTCAGACCCGCGCCGAAGAAGAACGGCAGCAGGTCGGGGAAGTCGCCGATCTTGCCCGTATACGTTTCGTCCTCCTCGCCCGTCTCCAGATCGTATTTATGCGCGTCGATCACCTTATAGGGGCGCTCCAGCAGGTCGCCGTCCGTATCGCGCCGCGTGACGGTATAATTGAACGTCCGCACGTCGATCTCATAGCGGTAGTCGGACACATACTCGCTGTCATAGATAGAGATATTGCCCTCCTCCGAATGTACGTCCGTCGTCACCAGTATATGCCCGCTGGTGAGGGCGCTCAGCGCGTCCACGCCCGCGTTGATCTGCTCTATCTGGTCGGCATATTCGCCGCCGCAGCCAAAAAGCCCCAGCAGCGCCGCCAGCAGCGCCGCCAATATCAGTTTTCTCGTCCGCATACCAAACACCTCCGCCGTTTACCGGTCTGTTTTACCATGATTTCAACGTAATTTTAACATATTCCGCCGCAATAGGCAAGCCGCGCCCGCGTTTTCCCGGCCGGAGGGGCTCGCGGCCAAAATAAAACCGACGCCAGGACGAAATGCGTCCCAGCGCCGGGTTTTATTATGCGATCGTTATTCCTGCGGCAATACCGCCGTGCCGGCGGCCGCCTCGACTGCGGCAGCCTGCTCCGCCGCCGCGTTATGCGCGGGCGGCGCGGGCTGATTGCCTGCCGCCAGCTCGGCCTCGGCTTCCATTGCCAGCAGAGCGTCGTCGCTGCCGCTGTTATGCAGCTCGTAGGCCTGGCGCGAAGCCACGCCGGTGCCGGCCGGTATCAGCTTGCCGATAATGACGTTCTCCTTCAGGCCCAGCAGCGGATCCTGCTTGCCCTTTATGGCCGCGTCGGTCAAAACGCGCGTCGTCTCCTGGAAGGAGGCCGCCGAGAGGAACGAATCCGTGGCCAGAGAAGCTTTGGTGATGCCCAGCAGCACGTCGCTGCAGGTCGCGGGCTTTTTGCCCTCGGCTATGGCCTTCTCGTTGGCCGCCGCAAACTCGAATTTGTCCATGTGGATACCGGGCAGCAAATTCGTCTCGCCGGCGTCCTCCACCCGAACTTTTTTCATCATCTGGCGCACCATGACTTCGATGTGCTTGGCGTTGATATCGACGCCCTGCGAATGATAAACGTTCTGGACTTCTTTCACCATATAAAGCTGCACGGCCCGCGCACCGCAAACGGCCAGCAGCTCGTTCGGGTTGATAGAACCCTCGGTGATCTCCATGCCCGGCTCCACCAGCTGCCCGTCGGCCACGGCCAGCTTAGCGCCCTGCACCACGTATTCCTCTTTCAGCTCGTCGGTCTCCGGGTCGACTATGCGCACGCCGCGTTTGCCGTCTTCCGTCTCGAAGAAGCGCACCTTGCCGCTTTCCTTGGCGATCAGGCATTGGCCCTTGGGCTTTCTGGCCTCGAATATCTCCTCAACGCGCGGCAGACCCTGGGTGATGTCGTCGCTGCCCGCAACGCCGCCCGTATGGAAGTTACGCATCGTCAGCTGCGTGCCGGGTTCGCCGATGGACTGCGCCGCGATCGTACCCACCGCCTCGCCGATATCCACGTAACCGCCGGTGGCCAGATTGCGGCCATAGCACTTGCTGCAAACGCCGTGCTGCGTGCGGCAGGTGAGGATAGAGCGGATATTCACTTTCTGCTCCGCCTTGGGCAGCGTGTGCAGATAATCCACGATCTTATCGGCCAGAGCCATATCTATCATCGTATCGCGCTTGGCGATGAGCTCGCCCGTTTCCTTGTTCACGATATCGCTGTTCAGGAAGCGGCCCTCGATACGCTCGGTCAGCTTCTCGCCGCCCTTGATCTCCGTAACCCAGATGCCCTCGGTGTCGCCGCAGTCGTGCTCGCGCACGATAACGTCCTGCGCCACGTCCACCAAGCGACGGGTCAGATAACCGGAGTTCGCGGTACGCAGCGCCGTGTCGGCCAGACCTTTTCTGGCGCCGTGCGCCGAGATGAAATATTCCAGCACGGAGAGGCCCTCGCGGAAGTTCGCCTTAACCGGCAGGTCGATGGTGCGGCCGGTCGTATCGGCCATAAGCCCGCGCAGGCCCGCCAGCTGACGCAGCTGCGTCACGTTGCCGCGCGCGCCGGAGTTTGCCATCATAAATATCGGGTTAAAAGGATCGAGGCTGTCCGTCAGGTGGCTGGTGACCAGCTCTTCGGCGTTCTGCCAGATCTTGATGACGTGAGAATAGCGTTCCTCCTCGGTCAAAAGGCCCATATCGAACTGTTCTTCCACCACCAGCACCTGCTTTTCGGCGTTGGCCATGATCTCGGCCTTCTCCGGCGGTATCACGACGTCGCTCACGCCCACGGTGATACCGGCCAGCGTGGAATATTTGTAGCCCACGGCCTTGATGCCGTCCAGAAATTCCGCCGTGCGGCTGATGCCCTCGCGGCGATAGCAGCGGTCTACCAGCGTGCCCAGCATACTCTTATCGCACACGATGTTATAGAAGCCCATCTCGCGCGACATCGGTATCTCATAGTTGAAGATCAGGCGGCCCAGACTCGTCACCAGCCGCTTATAGCGGCCGTGTTCGTCCTTCGGGAAGGGGACTTCGGTGTTCTTGTCGATCCACAT
The DNA here is from genome assembly GCA_947626615.1 of uncultured Peptococcaceae bacterium. Taxonomy (GTDB): domain Bacteria; phylum Bacillota; class Dehalobacteriia; order UBA4068; family UBA4997; genus Avidehalobacter. Next base: position 38,970 of record CANQSW010000001.1, read on the forward strand.
GGTGTCCCATTCCGGCGGCTTCGGTATCTCGATCCAGTCGTGCATATCAAGATCGCCGTTCACGTAGCAGCGGTACGCTTCGTTAAAGTCGCTGAATACGTGCGCCTGGCCCGGCTCGTATTGGTTCGTCTCACGAATGATCGTGAGGTAATAAGCGCCCAAAACCATATCCTGCGTCGGCGTGGCCACCGGGTGGCCGTCCTTCGGGTTCAGAATATTGTTGGAGGATAACATCAGCACGCGCGCCTCGGCCTGCGCTTCGGCGGAAAGCGGCACGTGTACGGCCATCTGGTCGCCGTCGAAGTCGGCGTTATAGGCCGTGCAGACCAGCGGGTGCAGCTTCAGCGCCCGGCCCTCCACCAAAATAGGCTCGAACGCCTGGATACCCATGCGGTGCAGCGTGGGGGCGCGGTTCAGCAGCACGGGGTGCTCCTTGATCACGTCTTCCAGCACGTCCCAGACCTCGGGGCGCACGCGCTCCACCATGCGTTTGGCGTTTTTGATGTTCTGCGCCATTTTGTCATGCACCAGACGCTTCATCACGAACGGCTTGAAAAGCTCCAGCGCCATTTCCTTCGGCAGACCGCACTGGTGCATTTTCAGCTCCGGCCCCACCACGATAACGGAACGGCCGGAATAATCCACACGCTTGCCCAGCAGATTCTGGCGGAAGCGCCCCTGCTTGCCCTTCAGCAGATCGGAAAGCGATTTTAAGCTGCGGTTGTTGGGCCCGGTCACCGGGCGGCCGCGGCGGCCGTTGTCGATCAGGGCGTCTACGGCTTCCTGCAACATTCTCTTTTCGTTGCGGACGATGATATCCGGCGCGCCCAGCTCCAGCAGGCGGCGCAGACGGTTGTTGCGGTTGATCACGCGGCGGTAAAGATCGTTTAAGTCGCTGGTGGCGAAGCGGCCGCCGTCCAGCTGCACCATCGGCCGCAGCTCCGGCGGAATGATCGGGATAACGTCCAGTATCATCCATTCCGGTTTGTTGCCGCTCTGCAAAAAGGCCTCCACCACCTCCAGCCGGCGGATCGCCTTCACCTTGCGCTGGCCGCTAACTTCGGCCAGCTCGTCGCGCAGTTCCTTATCCAGCGCCTCCAGATCGATGCTCTGCAATATCTTTTTGATGCTTTCCGCGCCCATGCCGGCGACAAAGCCGTCGCCGTATTTATCGCGCGCCTCGCGATATTCCTGCTCGGAAAGTATCTGTTTGAATTCCAGATCGGTATCGCCGGGATCGAGCACGATATAAGAAACGAAATAAAGCACCTTCTCCAGCACGCGGGGCGAGATGTTCAGCAGCAGGCCCATGCGGCTGGGGATACCCTTGAAATACCAGATATGACTGACGGGCGCGGCCAGCTGGATATGGCCCATACGCTCGCGGCGCACCTTGGCGCGGGTAACTTCCACGCCGCAGCGGTCGCAGACGACGCCCTTATAGCGGATACGCTTATATTTGCCGCAATGACATTCCCAGTCGCGCGTCGGCCCGAAGATGCGTTCGCAGAACAGACCGTCGCGTTCCGGCTTCAGCGTGCGGTAGTTGATAGTCTCCGGCTTTTTCACCTCGCCGTAGGACCAGGCCAATATCTGCTCCGGCGAAGCCATTTTTATCTGCATACGGTCGAAACGGTTGGCGTCCAGGCCGTGCGGACGGGTTTCCTTGTTTTTATCTTCCATGCAGGGTTCTCCCCCTCTCAAAATTATCACGTCGACCCATTTCAGCTACCGGCCGGCTCATTCGTCGTCGTCCAGATCCAGATCATAGTCGTCTCTGGCTTCCGCCTCGCGGATATCCTCCAGACTTTCCATGCTTTCGGCGTCCAGCTTGAACTGGTCGAACTCTCTTTCCAGCTCGTCGGGGTTCAGACTGTCGAAATCCACCTCGTCGGCGTAATCGTCGTCGTCGCCCAGCGCCTCGTCGTCGAAATCGCCGTCGTCCGCGGGCTCGGGCAGCCCCGCGCCCAGGCTGAGCTGACGGTCAACGTCGCGCTCGTCCTCCGGCACGTTCACGTCATAATCGTCGTCGTCCTTGATATCCACCGTTTCGCCGTTTTTGTCCAGAATACTCACGTCCAGACACAGGCTTTGCAGCTCGCGCATCAGCACCTTAAAGGATTCGGGGATACCCGGCTCCGGCACGTTCTCGCCCTTCACGATAGCCTCGTAGGTGCGTACGCGCCCGGCGATATCGTCGGATTTCACCGTCAATATCTCCTGCAGGGTGTAGGCGGCGCCGTAAGCCTCCAGCGCCCAAACCTCCATTTCGCCGAAGCGCTGGCCGCCAAACTGCGCCTTGCCGCCCAGCGGCTGCTGCGTCACCAGCGAATACGGGCCGGTGGAGCGGGCGTGGATCTTGTCGTCCACCAGATGATGCAGCTTCAGATAATACATATAACCGACAGTCACCGGACTGTCGAAAGGCTCGCCGGTGCGGCCGTCATAAAGCACGGTCTTAGCGTCCTCGCGCATACCGGCTTCCGCCAGAGCGTTCGCGATATCCTCATCGTTAGCGCCGTCAAAAACGGGTGTGGCCACGTGCAGGCCCAATATCTTGGCGGCCATGCCCAGGTGCGTTTCCAATATCTGCCCGATATTCATACGTGAAGGCACGCCCAACGGGTTCAGCACGATCTGCACCGGCGTGCCGTCCGGCAGGAAGGGCATATCCTCCACCGGCAGAACGCGGGAAACAACGCCCTTGTTGCCGTGACGGCCGGCCATTTTATCGCCGACGGAGATTTTCCGCTTCTGCGCGATGTAAATGCAGACCTTATGGTGTTCGCCGGGCTGCAGCTCGTCGCCCTTGGAAGCGTCCAGTATCTTGATATCGACGATCTTGCCGCCCTCGCCATGCTTAACGCGGAGCGAGGTGTCGCGCACCTCTCTGGCCTTTTCGCCGAAGATAGCGCGCAGCAGGCGTTCCTCGGCCGTAAGCTCCGTTTCGCCCTTGGGCGTCACCTTGCCCACCAGAATATCGCCGGGGCGCACTTCCGCGCCGATACGGATAATGCCGTTTTCGTCCAGATCCTTCAGAATGTCCTCGCCGACGTTGGGAATATCGCGGGTTATCTCCTCCGGCCCCAGCTTGGTGTCGCGCGCGGCACATTCGTGCTCCTCGATATGGATAGAGGTGTAAATGTCGTTCTTCACCAGCTCCTCGCTCAGCAGAACGGCGTCCTCATAGTTATAGCCTTCCCAGGTCATGAAGGCCACCAGAGCGTTCCGCCCCAGCGACAGCTCGCCGTGGCAGGTGGAGGGGCCGTCCGCGATCGGATCGCCCTTATAAACGCGCTGGCCCAGGCTCACGATAGGCTTCTGGTTCACGCAGGTGCCCTGATTGGAGCGTTTGAATTTTTGCAGCTTGTGCACTTCGATCTCGCCGTCGTCGCGCTGCAGCACGATCTCGTCGCCGCAGACGCGGGTGACCGTGCCGTCGCCGCCGGCCAGCTCGCAGACGCCGGAATCCAGACCGGCCTTGATCTCCATGCCCGTGCCGACGAACGGGGCTTCCGTCACCATCAGCGGCACGGCCTGGCGCTGCATATTCGCGCCCATCAGAGCGCGGTTTGCGTCGTCATGCTCCAGGAAAGGTATCAGCGCCGTCGCCACCGAGATCAGCTGCTGGGCGGAAACGTCCATATAGTTCACGTCGGCGGCCGCGGCCACGTAGATATCGTCGGCGTGGCGCGCGCTCACGCGCGTATTGATCAGACGGCCGTTAGCGTCCACCGGCTCGTTGGCCTGCGCGATAACGTAGTTATCCTCTTCGTCAGCCGTCATATAATCGATATCGTCCAGCACCTGACAATCCTTTACGCGGCGGTACGGCGTCTCGATGAAGCCATACTCGTTGATGCGCGCGTAGGTGGCCAGAGAGCCGATCAGACCGATGTTCGGGCCTTCGGGCGTCTCGATCGGGCACATACGGCCATAGTGGCTGTGGTGTACGTCGCGCACCTCAAAGCCCGCGCGCTCACGCGAGAGGCCGCCCGGGCCAAGAGCCGAAAGACGGCGCTTATGCGTCAGCTCGGAAAGCGGGTTGTGCTGATCCATAAACTGCGAAAGCTGGGAAGAACCGAAAAATTCCTTGATCGCGGCCTGCACCGGGCGGATATTCACCAGCATCTGCGGGGTGATGACCTCGGTGTCCTGAATGGTCATGCGCTCTTTAACGGTGCGCTCCATGCGGGCCAGGCCGATGCGGAACTGGTTCTGCAGCAGCTCGCCCACCGAACGCAGGCGGCGGTTGCCCAAATGGTCGATGTCGTCCGGCTCATGCTTGCCGTCCATGACCTCCAGAAAATAGCGCAGGAAGCTCACGATGTCGATCTTGGTCAGATGACGGATAAAATGGTCGGCCTGCTTGGCGTTAGCCAGCTCGCCCTCGACGTAGGCCTGCTCCTCGTCGCTCCAGATCTTGCCGTCCTCGCGGGCAAACTTCCAGATACCGTTCTGCAGCTTTTTATGCACCTTATAGCGGCCCACGTTGCCAAGATCATAGCGTTTGGGGTCGAAATAATAGTTGTGCAGCTGGCTGTACGCGGAATCCACCGTCGGCGGCTCGCCCGGCCGCAGGCGTTTATATATCTCCAGCAGGGCCTGGCTGGAATTTTCCGTGCCGTCCTTTTCAAACGTCCGCTTGATCGCCTCGTGGTCGTCGAACAGCCCCAGAATATCCTCGTCGCTGTCATAACCGAGCGCGCGGATAAATATCGTCGCCGGGATCTTGCGCATACGGTCGATACGCACGTAAACGTAACCGTTGGCGTCGCTTTCAAATTCCAGCCAGGCGCCGCGGTTGGGTATCAGCGTGCTGGTGAACAGCTTCGCGCCGTTCACGTCCGTTTCCGCATTGAAATACGCGCCGGGCGAGCGCACCAGCTGGCTCACCACCACGCGCTTGGCGCCGTTGATGACGAAAGAACCGTTGGCGGTCATCAGCGGAAAATCGCCCATAAAAATTTCCTGCTCTTTGAGCTCGCCCGTCTCCTTGTTGATCAGGCGCACGCTCACCTTAAGCGGCGCGGCATAGCTGACGCCGCGCTCCTCGCACTCGTCCAGTTGATACTTCGGCTTCCCCAGGGAATAGCCAACGTAATCCAACACCAGACTGCCGATAGAATTTTGGATAGGGAAAACGTCCTCAAAAATCTCGTGCAGGCCGGTGTCCAAAAACCATTGATAAGAGTTGCGCTGCACGTCGATCAGATTGGGCATCTCCATGATCTGATGATTGCGGGCGTAGCTGCGTCTTTCAATGATCGTACCGGTTGCGGCTTTTTCCAAAATATTCACCCCTCAAAACAGAAAAATACGACGTTGTGCCACGCGCAGAGCCGGGCCGCGCCGGCGTTTGGGCAAGCCAAAATTGGTGCAGCGAATGTTCCGCCCACCAATATGCAGCAAAAATTATTTATTTTTGGCCCAACCGCCAAGCAAGAGCATAGTGCAAAAGGAACACCTCAAGCGTCGCCAATGCGCGTACTGAATTGCCGAAGCCCCTCAAAAAATTTCTCGGGACGGGCCGCGCGGAGGCCGGGCCGAAAGCCCCGCCGCTCAGGTCGAACCGCACCCAAAGCCGATTTTTACGTCGCTTACCCGCGGTTTTCCCCGATTCCGCCGCCCAAAAGCGGTATTTTGTCAGAAGAAAATGCTATAGGAGGAGATAATTCAAGCAATTTTATCAGATATATATCATACCATTTATTTAGCAGATAGTCAATAACTTCCGGGGATATTTTTTGCAATATTGGGCAGGTTTTTTGCCGCCCTTCGGCCAATATATGCAAAAACGCCGCCCGAAGGAGCAAAATATGAGCAAAACCACCGTCTTTCACAACATCGCGCCGGTTTTCGCCGCTGATTCGCGCGTGCTGCTGCTCGGCACCATGCCCTCGCCGCAGAGCCGCCGGCAGGGCTTTTATTACGGCCACCCGCAGAACCGCTTCTGGCCCACTCTGGCCGCGGTCTTTGACGCGCCCGCCCCGGCTCTGGACGATATCCCCGCCAAACGCCGCCTGCTGCTGGATAACCGTTTGGCGCTCTGGGACGTTCTGGCCGCCTGCGAGATCGCGGGCGCGGCGGACGGCTCTATCGCCGACCCTCGGCCCAACGATATCGCGGGCCTGCTTCGCCAGACCGAGATTTCGCGCGTTTTCTGCACCGGGCGGAAGGCCTGGCAGCTCTACCAAAAATTCTGCGCCGCCGCCTGCGGCATAGAAGCAGTCTGCCTCCCCTCCACCAGCCCGGCCAACCGCCGCGTCAGCGACGCCGAGCTGCTGGCGGCCTACCGGCAGATCAAGCAGGCGCTGCTTTGAAGCATATTTCCCCAAAAGGTGCACAATATGAAAAAACTTTTCTATCTTACGACTATGCTCGCGCTGCTGTTGGCGCTGCCGGCGCAGACACTGGCCTACGCCTTCTACCCCGTGGCGCAGGATATAATCCTCACCGCCCCTGCGGACGGTACTGCGACCACGGCCGCAGCTATCAGCCTGCTCGGCGCGGCAGACCCCGCCAAGCCGCTCTATCTGGACGGCCGGCCCGTCGCCCTGACGGCGCACGGCTTTTTCACCGCCCGCGTCGAGCTTGCCCTTGGCGAGAACACGTTCACGCTCACGCAGGGCGATAACAGCAAAACTCTGCGCGTGATCCGCCGCGAACCCCGGCCCCAGCCGCCGGCCAGCCCGGAACGCTTCGTCAGTTTTGACGCGCCCCTCTGGGGCACGGTCACGGCGGACAATATCACGCACCGCAGCCGCCCCGATTCGTCGCAGACGCTGCTGAACGCGCTCGCCCAAGGCACGCTCTGCCGCGCCGTCGGCGCTTACGGCGACTATTACTGCCTGGCCGACGGCACGTTCATCTTCCAGAATAATCTGGCGGAATGTGAACCCCCGGCGGAGGCGGTCGCCACGCTGCAAGAAGTGACGCTGACGGCGCAGACCGCCGCCCGCTGCACGGAGGTGAACCTGCTGCTCTCGCGCCCGACGCTATACGCGCTGACAGACGGCACGGACGCTTTCACTATAACGCTCTATGACTGCACGGGCGAGATCGCGCCGGAATTGCCCGCCAACCCGCTGTTCGACGCGGCCACGGTGACAGCGGGCGAAGATAACGTCCTAACGCTGCAGCTGCAGAAAAAAAGCGCCGCAGAGATCTGCGGCTGGGCGGCCGAATGGCGCGGCGATTATCTGGTCGTCAGCCTAAAGCTGCGGCCCGCTGTAAAAGGCGGCGAGCTGCTCGCCCCCGACCTCACCGGCGCGGTCGTCCTGCTGGACGCCGGCCACGGCGGCAGCGACGGCGGCGCGCTTGGCCCCGGCGGCACGCTCGGCCCGCAGGAGAAGCACATCAACCTCGCTATCGCTAAATATACCAAAGCCCGGCTGGAGCAGCTCGGCGCCGCCGTCATCATGACGCGGAGCGATGACAAAGCCGTTTCCCTAAACGACCGCGTGACGCAGATATTGGACGCCAAGCCGGATCTCAGCATCTCCATACACAGCAACTCGCTGGAGGCCACGGCCGATTATGCCGCCGCCAGCGGCAGCTTCGTTTATTACACCTACGATACTTCGTTTGAGGCGGCCCGGCAGGTCGCCGCGGCGCTCGCCCGGCTGGACGCGGCCAACCACGCAAACCCCGTCCGCTCCAATCTGGCGCTGACACGGATAGAGAGCTGCCCCGCCATTTTGGTGGAAAACGCTTTTATGTCCAACCCGGCGGATTATGAGCAAATGCTGCAAACGGATTACCAGCAACGCTTCGGAGTGGCGCTGGCCGACACCGCCGCGGCTTATCTTCTGCAAAAATCTATTATCAGCACCAATATCGCCGCCAGCAGGCCGATAAACAGCGTGTCGAACGGCAGCGAGAGCAGATTGCCGCACAGCATAACGGCCACGCCGAGGCAGCTGGACGACACGGCCGCGCCCGGGCGTATCCGCCCCGGCCAGAACAGAGCCGTGGTCATCGGGGCGAGCAGCACCACGGCGCGCAGCCCCATAGACATCGAACCCCAGCCCAGTATCGCCGAGCCGGCGTTGCCCAGCGTGAAGGCCGCCGAGATGATAAGCGAGGCCAGAATGATCCCGCGCGAGACGGCCAGCAGCTTTTTGCCGTCCGCCTTGGGGTCGATGAACTCGCGATAGATATCGCTGCTGATGATCGTGCCAAAGCCCAGCGCCATGCCGCTGCCCGTGCCGGCCACGGTGATCAGCAGCGTAGCCAGCGCCACCCCGGCCAAGGGCGCGGGCAAATATTGCAGGATAAAATCGGGGAACGCCCCGGCCGCCGCCATAGCCGGGAAATTCGCGCGCATATAAAGCCCCACCAGCACGCTGAAGAAGCCCACCGGCAGAGCCAGCGCCGCCGCCAGCAGGCAGCCGCGCACGGCCGCCCGGTTGCTTTTGCCGATCATCACGGCCTGCACGTACGTCTGGGTGGAGATGATGCCGAGCGCCACATTGAAGCACATACCAAGGTCCGTACCGACGCCGCGCGAAAGCAGGTTAAAATACTGCTCGGCCGGCAGAGCCCGCCAAAAGCCGCCGAAGCCTCCCTGCATCATCAGCGCCAACACGCCGCAGACGATAGCCGTCAGATACAGCAGCGTCAGCTTCACCATGCCGAGCAGGCCGCTGCCCTTGATGCCGCCGAACAGGCCGTAGCAGACCATGATGACGACGCTGACCAGCGAGCAGGTAAGCGGCGAGAAGCCGAACATCGAGCCCAAAAGCGCGTTGGCCGCCAATATCTGCGCCACGATGTTCAGCACGATGCCGATACCGGTCAGAACCGAGGTCACCAGCCCCGCCGTCCGGCCGTATTCCGCGCTGATTATCTCCTGTATCGTCATGCAGTCGCTCTGCCGCACGGGCTTAGCGTAGATCCAGGCCAAAAGCAGGCAGCCCAGGGCCGAGCCCAGCGTGAACCACCAGGCCGAAAAGCCGTGGGAAAACGCGCCCTCCGCCGTGCCGATGGTGGAGCTGCCGCCGATCATCGTGCCGGTTATGGTGGCGGCCACCAGCACCGCCCCGGCGCTTTTGCCGCCGGTGTTGAAATCCGCCGCGTTTTTCACCTTGCGGCCGGAAAGCACCCCCAGCGTCATGATCACGGCCAAAGTCGCCACGATGCTCACGATATGCCCCGCAGTCAAGGCCATAGCTCAAACCTCCTCCATCTGCCGGGCGCGCCGGTATTCCTCGTATTGGCTGAAGATCATCTTCACGGCCGAGCCGAGCGCCTTTTTCAGCGGGCCGAAATATACCCCCTCCAGCAGCCGCAGCAGCTCGT
>CANQSW010000002.1 GCA_947626615.1 uncultured Peptococcaceae bacterium
CCCCGCATACTCCGTCCTCTGTTGCCACTCTCGCTTCATATCAGTTCATCTCAACAGTAACTTCCGGAACGAGCGCCGCCGCGATCTCGTTTAGATAGTCTCGGCCGCTTGCCGCCTGCCAAAACTCCGGCAGCTTGCGGTGCAGCTCCCGCCCGACGCCCAGAAGATCCAGCCCCAGCCGGCGGCTTTCGGAAAGGCCCGCCGCAAATATCTGCCGCAGACGCGCCGCCGCCAGCCGTTCGATCTCCGCCGGGCCGATATCCTGCGGATCGTTCAGCACCGCCGCCCGCAGCGATACCTCCACTTTTAACACCGGTTTTAACGGAGGGTCGGCCGGGGCAAGGCGGTAAAACACGTTGACGTCGTTAATGGCAAGCGAAAGCCCCGCCGGCAGCGCCAGCGTCTCGCCCTCTATATGCTGCGGGTGCCGCAGCAAGCGCCAGCAGAAGGCCGCGTTGCCCTCCGGCAGAAATTGCCAGCCGCCGTCGTCATAGACCGCCAGGCCGGCCAATCTGACGCCGGCGGCCGATTTTTCCGCCAGCGGCAGCACCGGGGCTATGCCCGGCTCGAACAGAGCCTCCAGAAATTCCTGCAGCGTCACCGCCGCCGCCCCGGGATAACCGCTGCCCAGCGGCTCAAGCGCGTTTTCCAGCAGATATACCGGGCTTACCGCCGCTTCGCCCGCGGCAAACAGCGCCGCCGCCTCGCCCCGGCAGATCACCGGATAGAGCGTAGGGCGAAGCTGCGCCTGCCGCACGGCGTAATCCAGCCAGTTTTCCAGCTCGGCGGCATCTTCCCCGATGACCAACAACGCGGTATGCGAAAAATTGGGCTGCCTTGCGCCCTCGGCGTAGAGCGCAGCCACCGCCTCGGCTGTGCCTGCCCCCGCGGCGGACAGGGAATAATAGCTCTCGGCATACTGCCGCTCCAGCGCCTTATCACGGTGGAGCAGCCAAACGCCGGCCGCGATCTTCCCGTCGACCGCCTTATCCAGCGTCAGCGCCGCCGCCAGCTCCACGTCCTTCAGATCGCCGCCCGAGCCTTCGCTCAGCGTATCGCAGCCGACAAGCAGCGTCAATATCAGACATAGAGCGGCTAAAAGCGAAAATTTTCTCACTTCTTTTGCCCTCCGCCGGCCGGAGGCACCTGCGGGTCTTGCCGCCAGGCGCTGCCGACCGTCAGATTTTCCGGCCGCCGCCCCAGCAGCCAGAGCGGCGCGCGCACCACCGTATCGCGCAGCTGATAAGGCAGCAGCGGCGCAAACGGAGCCAGATACGCCGCCCCGAAGGAAGAAAGCGACGACAAATGCAAAAGCAGCAAAACCGTGCCCAGCGTCAAACCCCAAAAGCCCAGCCACCAGGCCAAAAAGATGAAAATAAAGCGCAGCAGCGTCGCCGCGTCGGTCAGCGCGTCCACCACGAACATGGCGATGGCCGTGAACGCCACGATGATGACCACCGGAGCGGAGATCAGCCCGGCCGTCACCGCCATATCCCCGATGACCAGACCGCCCACGATGCTGATTGCCGCGCCCACAGCCCGCGGCAAACGTATGCCCGCTTCGCGCACGACTTCATACACCAGCGCATAGAATAACACAGACCAACCCGCCGAAAGCGGCGTATTGCCGGCGGCCTGCCACATATTCAGCATCAGATTCGACGGCACGAGCTCGGTGTGAAAGCTGCAGACCGCGATATAAAGCGCCGGGCCGTATACCGCAAAAAGAAACGCGAAAAACCGCAGGCAGCGCACCAGGCTCGCCATAAACGGCCGCGAATAATAATCCTCCGCGCTCTGGAAGTTTTCCACGAACAGCATCGGCGCGGTCAACACGAAGGGCGTGCCGTCCACCAACACGGCCACGCGCCCCTCCAGCAGCTTGGCCGTCACCTTATCCGGCTTTTCGCTGTTGGCCAGCGTCGGAAAAGGTGAAAAGGGCGCGTCCTCGATCAGCTGTTCGATGTAACCGCTCTCCAAAATGCTGTCTATCTCGATCGAATCCAGCCGCCGTCTGGCTTCGGCGACGACCGCCGGATCAGCCAGACCGCGGATATAGGCCAGGCAGGCGTTGGTATTGGTCTCGCTGCCCAGCTGCAGCGTTTCAAAGCAGAGATCCGGCGTTTTGAGACGCCGCCTGAGCATCGACATATTGGTCTTCAGGTTTTCGACGAACCCCTCGTGCGAGCCGCGCACCACGATCTCCGTCTGCGGTTCGGTGATACCGCGCCGCTCGAAGCCCTTGAGGTCGCTGATGATGCCGCAGGGCGAGCCCTCGAACAGCACGCCGCAGTCGCCGGAGAAAATGCGGTCCATAAAATCCTGCACGTTATCGGCGGACGACCAATCCGCCACGAACAGACATTCTTCGGCAATGCGCTCCGGCGGCAGGCGCAGGGCCTCCGGCCGCAGCAGCAGCGGCTTGATGATGAACTCCGCCACAGCGTCTTTATCCGTCATGCCGTCAAAGCAGAGCGTGGCGGCGCAAAGCCGCCCCTCCACCGCGATCCGCCGCACCACCAGGTCGGCGTACTCGCCTACGTAATCCTGCACCAGCCGGAGATTTTTCGCCAGGTCTATCGTAAAATACAGCTTCGGCTGTTTATTCTTCGCCATACGCACCGCCCCGGTTTTTTGTTTAGTATGCGGCGGGCGGCGGCAAACTATGCGGCGGGCGGCCGCGTATAAGCCAAAATCGGGCTCGCGCAAAATTTTCCTTGCAATAAAGCCAAAACTATGCTAAAATATCCAATGTTAAGGCGCCATAGCCAAGAGGTAAGGCAGAGGCCTGCAAAGCCTTCATTCTCCAGTTCAAATCTGGATGGCGCCTCCATTTTTTTTGCCGGAGTGGCGGAATTGGCAGACGCAACGGACTTAAAATCCGTCGAGGGAAACTTCGTACCGGTTCAAGTCCGGTCTTCGGCACCATCATTGCATAGGCTCGCAAATCCTTGCTGCATAAGGGTTTGCGGGTTTTTCTTTTGCTCTTTTTGGCAGTATGCTGAACCGATAACTTTAAGCGATGTCCCTCCGATGTCCCTCCAATGTCCCTCCAAAAGTTGTGGCTAAAACGCCGAGCATACACTTAAGATGGCGTTGGCCGAAGCAACTTTAGAGCTATAATCAAGATGTGTGTAGATATTGGCGGTGGTCGATATATCGCTGTGTCCTAACCACTCCTGAATATCTTTCAAGCTGACGCCGTGCGCATAAAGTAAACTGGCGCAACTATGCCGGAGATCGTGGAAACGAATCCGCCGCAAACCGTGCTTTGCCAAAAACTGCGGGAAGTTTGCGGTTAAATAAGCTGGTTTAATGCGCTCGCCTATTTTATCAACATAAATATATTCGTCATACTTCGTTACATAGGCATTGCTGCATAGCTTACGGTTTTCTGCCTGCTCTGCCTTTAGGCGATAAAGCAGCCTTTCAAACGGCTCTACTAATGGCAAAGTGCGGTAGCTGGATTTTGTTTTGGTGCGGTCTTTTTCAATAATTGTAAATTTGCCGTCCAGCGATACTTCTGTCACTGTATGTGAAATAGTGATGGTTTTTCGTTCAAAATCAATCGCACTCCATTTTAACCCGACTACTTCACTACGCCGCAAGCCATAAAATGCTGCCAGCAAAATACCCAATTCCAGAATATTTCCTTTGGCAATCTGAAATAGCTGCTCAAGCTCCGCCTGATTATAGTAGCCACCCACAAATTTCTCTCGGCGCGGACGCTCGATACGATCAGCGGGATTACTGTCAATCAAGCCTATCTTAAAAGCATACTTCAACGCTTTGTGGATATTGGCGTGACGGTGAATTACTGTATTGGCCGATACTCCGTTAATATCCATTTCAAAGCTATAATAATCTTGGATATGCTTGGGCGTTAGATCGCGCAACTTCAAACCGGGGAAACGTTCAGCAAAATATGGATTGATTTTGCCTTGGACAGCGAATGAATAACTGGCGTATGTGCTGGCTTCGACATTTCGCTTAATCATTGCCAGCCAATCACTCATAAAATCCGTAAACAGTATCTCTTCTTGCGGTGTTGCACGACTACCAGCGGCGGCTTTGCTGCTTATCTCTGCCTCTAACGCCTCTTTAGCTTCCTGCAACATCATTTCCGCCTTGCGCTTATTGCCCTTAACCGGCAGGCCGGTAGACTTGGATACTGTTTGCCTTTTCTTATTTTCATCTACATAACTGAGAATAATATGGAAATAACCTCTTTTATCGCGCAAATGTCCTGCAACCATAATCTGACCTCCTTCATTGTCGCAGTCTGAATTCATTTGCCGTTGACATCTATATTATAACGGCGATGAACATTTCAGCAAAATGTGCGAATTACTCTACAATACCCATATATTTGAAAATACTGACCTTGGGTATAAAATGGCGGCGGCCAATCACAAAACTTTGTACCTCTCCGGATTGCAGGATTTTATAAACGGTTTTCAAGCTGATACCACCAAGCATTTCCCGCATCTGGTAAGTATTAACCACATCGGGATACTCTGCGAATACCAGCGTATATGCTTCTGATAAATTCATAACAGCCTCTCTTATTCCACTATCACTAACCATAGCGCTCACACAACTATCACACTATCTGTCGGCGTTTAAGCCGACGCTTACCGCTAATGCTTTATCAAACCCAGCCAGCTCTCTGCTATTCAACCGTCCGACATAACCCTCTAAACGGCCTTTGTCCAGCGTTCTTAACTGTTCCATCAGCACAACGGACGGCATTTGCAAACCCTTCACATACGGTAAAAGATAATGTGTCGGCAATTTTCGCTTAACGCCCAATTTACTGCTGATCGGCGCAACAATCACCGTGGGACTATACCGATTGCCGATATTGTTCTGCACAATAATAACCGGGCGATAGCCGCGCTGCTCCGAGCCAATTCCATAGCCCAAATCGGCATAATAAATCTCGCCGCGCCAATATGTTTTTCGCATAAGCACACCTCCCTCCTCAAATCTCCGGCAGCAACAGGCTGCCTATGTATAAAGCAGACGGCGGCGCTGACATCAAGCGGAAAGGCGATATAATCCTCCGTTATCAATGGCTTGTCCGCCGCCTGCTTAAATATATATGAACGCAAACCTATTTGTTCTGAACACCCCGGTTTGCCAAGGGAAATCATTAAGCGGCTGGTAGCTGCCAGCACCACGGGAATTTCACCCCTGTATGGATCTCATACAGCCGCCCCCATTGCCTGCGACGGCTCACGCCGGAAAACGCTGCACGCTCGGACTGTGGCTGGACGGGAGTATCATTATCTCCACTGCCGGTTATGGCCGTGCAGGGAGCAGCCCTGCATTTATAGCTTGCTGTTGATCGCTCCATGCCGCATAGCGGCATATCTTGGCGCAGCAACTAATCTGGCTCGCGGCAATGGTAATGTGCCTAATGAATGAGTATTTAGTTTTCAAAGAGCATGGGGAGAAGTACATGAGGGTTTTCCGATCCCCTCTAATTACTACCTCACTTAGAAGCGATTTTTTAAGCCTGTTTGAGAAAATTTTTCAAAAAATTTTTTGCGGCTTTAATGGAGTAGCAAACTGCCGGTATGCTGCAACCCTCCATAAGCGCGATTTGCTCGTATGTAAGGCCGTCAAAATAGTACAAACTAAAGCGCCGCCGCTGTGTTTGAGGCAAGCTGCACATTGCTCTGCTCAACTCCTCCATAATCATTTTTTGCAATACTAATTCCTCCAAAGATAGCGTTGGTGCTGCCACCCGCGAATATATCTCCTCCTCCGTCAAATCTCCCTGCGCATAATGCCTGTCCACCTCGTTCATATAAGCAATATCCTCCAACTCACAACGGTTGAGATATTCAAACTGCTGCTCCGTTACTTCCAGATCGTTCCATATTCCTTGACTATCAAAGAAACTGACAAAGTAGCGTATCTCTCCGCTATCACCTTGTTTTGTATATATGTTATACGGATTATACTTGGCCTTGCGCCGCTTGGGCCGACGTTCCGCATTGTTTGGGTTTTGATTAGCCATTTTATACCCTCCTGATTGTTGAAATTTTTGTACCAAAAATCTCAACAAACGGAGGTGCGCGGCACCTTGAGCTGTAGTCTGAACTTGCAATAAAATGGCGGGGGCAAATCAAAAAAGCACCCTCTTTAGTCTGTTTTTTCAAAGAGAGTTGGGAAGATTGCCATACTTTCAAAATTCCAAGAAAAAACAGCCGCTAAGGCGCAAAAAAAACACCGCCAAGAGAAGTTAAATGCTAACTGCCTTAACGATGTTAAATAATGCTTTTTCTATGCGAAAACATATAGCGATAGCAGACTTCCATTTATACATTCCCGCAAAAGTCGATTTGGTTACATTTTTTTGCAATTTTTTACTAATATAAAACAGCACCGCTGGAATTATATTCCAGTGGTGCTGTCAATAACAGACGCAAGAATTTAAACTACTTATACCGATACGCTACCTCTCGTTTCTCACGTTGCGTATTTTGCTCGTTCCAATTCATTGTGCGATAATTGAAATAAAGCGTACCGTCTATAGCTTTAACAAATTGCAGGCTACTGCTAGGGGCTGCATGATCGTTGTGAAAGTCAGCGTGCTCATTTTTCGGAATAAGCTTCGTGAACAAATCAGTGATTTCGCCGGTCTTCAAATTCACCAGTGCAGGCAAATCCGAAAACATATTCGCCTCCTGCTGATAAGTGAGCAGCATATATTCTCCGTCGCAAAAAGCAAAACCAAAATCGTGTGCCTGCGGCATTGCCGCCAGTAACTCCTGATAATTATATTCAGCCAGCACCTTGCCAGTTATGCCATCTAACCTTAAAACACGCTCAGTCTCCGGCCACCAAAGATCAGCACCATCTACATAAACATTGAAACGATTACCTACAGTATAAAAATCCCTAAAAAACACTGAACGGTTATGCTGCCCATCAGGCGTCAACAAAACGCGCCAAATAGTCCACATCTGTGAATCAAATGTATCAAAATTCCAATCTAACAACACACAACCACCGGGGATTTCCTGTATATCCCGGATTGTTACAATGCAATTCCAGCCCGAGCCAAAATTATCTCGTAGAAATGCCGCCATTCCTTGCGGCTGCCCCAGCAAGCGCGTATCACCATCCTCATTCAGTTCGTAAAGTTTAGCCGTGCCAAAATCCAGCGTATAACGTTTATTGTTTTCTGCATAGTGCGTCGTAGCAAACTGTTTCTTCAGCAGCACCTTTTTCGCAACATTATCCCATTTTACCGCACACATTAAGTTTTCTGCCGCGAAACGGATAGGTACATAAGTAGTACCATTTATCAACCGCGCAGCAACGGGCATATTGATGACTTTATTCTCGCCCAAATGCTTAATCCGTGCCTGTTTATCTCCAGGGCACATTGTAAGTGTCGCGCCGTCTGCCCGCCTGATTGTAATAAGATGGCTAACAGGCTGGTAATCAACCTCTGCAGAGGTCGCCTCAAACAGCAACCTTAACGGCACATAAATATTGCCGTCGATATTTCGACCATACCCAAGAGCGCTATCATAACCAGCGCCATCTTTCTCAATCATATATTCAGCCGCAATCACTATGCTATTTGGTATAAAACAAAAAAACAAAACCAAAAGCAATAGGACGCAACTTATTTTTGAAAGTGTTTTATACCAAAGCATCAGCCCTCACACCTTTTAACTAAAATTTACTTTACCTTGAATCTCACCGTCATCCTTATGTGTAATACGTGCGTGATATTCTGTTATTTCACCACTTTTGGTACTCCAAGTTGCGGTCTTGGTGCCAATTTTAACTCCACTATAGTTCATTTCAATTCTAGGTGCTGAAGAATTAGAGGGCGCAGGAAAATTCTTAGAACCAGTTATCGTTGTCAGAACCTTCCATTTTACGGTTACATTAACGCCAGTACCAGCTTCAGATATACACATTATATTTCCTTCACGAGGATTAATTCTAGTACCTTTTACAGTTAACCGAATTTTTGATATATTATTGTTATTATAACTAGGAACAGTTTTATATGCAGTTATAGTTATGGGAGATGTCATTCCATATGCAGCCTTCTGCCCTAATTCGTCTTTTACATAACCAACATTTTCGACTTTTGGATCCGCAGAATAAAGCATATATACTTTATCATTTTGATTTACTTTTAGATATGGTTTCCAACCCTTATCATCTGGGGAATATAACAAGCCCATATCTGTTATGAGATCCATATTATTATATCTTCCTTTAAACCCAACATAATGATAATAACCATAACTCGAATTAGCAACACCATTTACCGTTTTATCAACATTCAAAGGAGGACAATTTGTAATAATCGCGGTCAAATATTGTCCATCTTCGTTAGCAAATTGACGAATGCCCATGCCTTGTTCAAATCCCTCAGGTGCAGTACTTTGGGTCGATACTATATCATTAACCGATAATTCTTCATTATTATCCAAAGCTATATTCTCAAAGATATCCACCTGTGTAACATAAAAATCATCAACATTGGCATTATTACGAGTATTAGCAGTATCTGCGCCACAAGATATTTGAATATAGCCGTCAGTATATTGATACAAAATAAAGTCAGGAACTGTCTCATCCTTGGCTGAAATTATTGCCATTTCCTGTTTAATAGCATTATTAGCCATATTAACAAAGTTTGTTATCTCTGTTGTAGTTATATTATTAACAGTTGTATACACATCAACCGTTCCTTTATCAAAAGTGGCTATATAATGGATTTCATCATCATTTTGACCGTTTTTTTCATTAGGCAATAATAAATTATAGTCATCATCCACCACTTCCAAGGAACTAATTTCTGCTGGCTCAAAAGTTATATCATTAATAATTGAAATATTATCAATTCCAACTTCCGCATTTACCTGCAAATCCTGACCTATACTATATTGGTTAGTGAATATTTCCTCCGCTGCCCAAGTCGGCATAGCAATCCCCAAGCACATGACCAATGAAAGGATCATTGCTAATAAAGTTCTCTTTTTCATACAAGAAACCTCCTTCAAAAATGTAAATAGTAACGATAAACATGGCTGATCTGCTCGGCAATCTAAGCATTCTTACCCCCGAAGCTCCTTTCTGCCCCTAATATGATTTCTGGGCAAAATCCTGCCTTTATTTACCGTTCTAACTATATATTCCAAAACAAGTGCTTTTGGTTACATTTTTTTTTGATAATTTTTGCAAAAAAGTTTATCATAATAACAAAAAGGCAGATAGACCGTTAATGGCCTATCTGCCCTTAAAAACTCAGACAACAGTCTGCACATCACACAGCTTCGGCAGTCGGTTTTTCAAATTATTTCGCCACTTCTACTTTTGCTGCGGCCACCAACCCGTCGACATATTCTTCCCAAGCTGCATCAAACAATTCTTTGTTATCAGCAGTTTTATCACTCTGCATTGTCTTAAAGTATTCCTGTAACGCGGTCGAAGCGCTGATTTGACGATATTCCTCAGCAGCCATATCCCAGTATTCCTCCTCGGTCACACCAAGCCCCTCAATATATGCGTTGATGTAATCCATCATCTGCTGCGCAGATGCCCTTTCCGCTTCGTTATCACTTTGCAGCATCTGCTCTGCCTGCGCCATAATATCAAGGTTGATCTGCTTTGCCTCTTCACGACTCATCACCAAATCAAGTTTTTCCGCCTCGCAGAAAATGACCCGCTGGCGCACCAGTTCGTCAATCATCTGCTGCTCATCATCGGGCAGACCCAAAAAATCTTTTTTAAGCTTTAACAAATCAATATCTTTTTGCGTTATTACAATTTCACCCTCATCGGTCTGTGCTTCTGCCGATAAATCATTCTGCAAAACCTTGGCCGTCTTCTGTCCTAGTCCAAAAAAGTCATATTGTCCGGAGTTTGCCCAAACTACACAAGCAACGCCAAGCGCTAATACCAAAACCATACACAAAAACACCGATGTAAGCATTTTCTTATTCATATTTACACTTCCTTATTAAAATAAATATTAAAAATCAGACATTGCTTTATTTTGTGTTAACCGTAAATGATGTAACAATATCATTATATGCTGTAGGAACACAATCTGGGGTTAAAAGTATTGAGCCTGTACCGGAAATGGTATATGTGGAGTTCTTTGTTTTCCAAATATTAAAATTTTTATATTTATTCGTCCAAACCCAACCTGGCGAAACAAGAACATTGCCGTCATAAGTCAAAGAAGAATACTCTGTACCGTCAATGCCAACAGAATTTGCATTAACGCTTACAACATCCCAAAACCCGCTTGGACCCTCATCAGCCTTGACAAAAACATTGATTTTATTAATCGTATGAGAATTATCTGCGTTTAATGTATAATAGTCTGATACATTTACTGTCAAAACATGAACAGCAGGCACAGGGATTTCATTAAAATACACAAAAGAGATTTTATGATTTTCGTTAGAATACGCAACTTCTGCATAAGATAATTTAGGAAAGAACAATAGCATTATACAACAACACAATACAATGGCCATACAATTTTGATATATATTTCTACACATACAAAAACAACCCTTTCTATCATAATTTAATATAAAAGCTCGCTCAACATTTTGTACATCACCCAGCTTTATTAGTAACGATAAACATAGCTGATTTTGCTTCGCAATCCGAGCATTTCAACCTCTATACTCCTCCTGCCTACAATATGATTTCTGAGCAAAATTCTGCCTTTATTTATCGTTCTACCTATATATTCCAAAACAAGCGTGTTTGGTTACATTTTTTTGCAAATTTTTTTGTTTTTTTTCTTGTACATAATAAAAAAGAGCCATTTGGTCAATGGATCAGACAAAGCCCATTGCCTATATGGCTCTTTTCGGTCATGTTATAGCTCACACAAAAACACATCGGGTATTTATTTGGCTTTTACATAATCTGTAATGAAAGTATCGGTATCATAGCCGCCTTTCTCGGCATAAAAATATACTTTGGCGCGATACTGATAACCGCTGGTAACATTTTCGGTAATGCTGCTCTTGTATGTCATAACTTTGCCATTTAACATATTATCATAATCTTCATAACTATAAGTTCCAAATTCCGTCCAAGGCTTAGACGCACTTGTCCTCTCCTGCAAAACAATGGTTTTCGCACCCAGCTTCGTCATAACATCGTTTGCCGTAACCGAAAAATGTACCGTTACTTTGCCGGTAGAAGGACTTTCAACATAAGCATTGTCTGAAAAAATATATCCGCTGGCAAAGGGTAGATTGGGCAAGCGTATTGCTGCATTTGCTATCACCGTCGTCATTATCGGAATAACCAAAACAACAGTCATAATTAAGGCAAACTTTTTTTTCATTATGAATCACTCCTCATAGATGGAATCAATAATTTTTATTGCTTCTTTCTCGGTAAACTGGCCGTTTATCGAACATTCCGCATTCAGATTTTGCCACACTATTGCACGGCAATTAACATTACAAATAATATAATGATCAATACCATTAACTGTATGTAGGATAACTTTAGCGTCATCCTTTTGATATATTTTTGCAGAAACATCTCCTGTTAAATGACAGACGATATTTAATGACAGATTTTCTTCTTCATCATCGACTGTTCGCGTATACAGGGAAGCAAACTCGATTATCGAATCATCTTCCCATGTGTCAAGGCTGACAAACTCATATCCTTCCGGCAGCCATGTAGGAGTAACCTGTTCAACAATACCATATGCGTCCAGGCTTGCCTGCAAATCAACTGTTGGGTTAGCATTAGTCGGCTCAAACCAAAGAATATCGTCCGTCCATTTGGCGACAGTTTGCCAAGGATTATAGCCAAACGCCGCAGCAGTTACCGTGCCGGTAAGCAACAGCACAAATACTGCCGCCACTGCCACCCCCATACGCCGCAGCCAGCCAACCCAAGCCTTAGGTTTATTATACTGCACGGGGTTAGAGGCTTCTTCATCAGCAAAATCATATGCCGTTTCGCCTTTTTCCGCCAAGGGATAATAATACTCAAAAAATTCGGCCTTAGCTGTGGCAACATCCTTCTTGGGATATGTATGCGCGGCCTTGCGGCGTTCTGCCAACAGATCAGTGATGTAAATGATTGCCTCTATGTCCATCTGCTCAGCTTCAGGAGCATCAACATCAGCTGCCAAAAAGGCTTCCAAAACATCAGTAGGCATATCGTCGAATCGCGAATAATTTTGATGCTCATTGTTTTCGACTTTCAACACTTCCCTAACCTCCTTTCACTATATATATTCCATTTCAAGTCCATTTGGTTACATTTTTTTTTAACTTTTTTAATTTTTTTTATTTTCCTTCTCCAATATAGCCCTGAATCGCAGTTTTACCCGGCGTATTCTCTGTTTACAGGCGCTCATTGCAAGACCATATTCATCAGCGAGTTCTTTTAGTGAATAGCCCTCTATAACAAATTTACGCAGCAATTCATAATCCTTATCTTGCGTCAAATTTTCATACCAAAATTCTGGTTGGCTGTCATAGAATGCGACCTGCTCATAGCCACCTACGTCCTCCCTAAATGATATAGCTGACATACTTCGCAAAAATTCCTTTTTGTTTCTTTGGATATGTAGAATAACATTACGCAAAACCAAAATAAGCCAGCCCCTCGGATTGGAACTGGCTAACAAATCATCTATTTTAATACAAGCTATACAAAAAGTTTCCTGTACTGCTTCTTCAGCCAAAGCGGTATTGTGCAAGGAAGCTTCGGCGTAAAGACGCATAGTATCAAAAAACTCATCGTATAAGCCGGAAATAATTTCCTCTTTTTTCTTATCCATATGATTCACTTGTCCATATCAACTTATTTACTCGTTAATTCTATCACGATTTCGAGCATTTTCCAACTCTTTTAACAAAATAGTCAGCACCTTTTCAGCGGCGTCAATATCTGAATCAGATTTGTCATGCAAAATATGGATAATATTATTAATTTTTGTGGTATCAGTTCTTTTAAACAGCAAGCTATCAACACTTACATTAAGACAATCTGCCAATCGAGATAAAACATCTATCCCCATCAAACGCTTGCCGGATTCCAGTTTCGCATAAAAAGATTGACTGATGCCTACCATTTCAGCCAAAGCCTCTTGTGACAGATTACTTTTCTGGCGATAAAACAATAAATTGTTTGCCAATGTCTGTTTCAAATCATTATCCATAATGTCACACCTAATACTTTAATTGTTTATATTATACATTTTTCCCCATTAAGCTTAGAATGGACATTTGGGACTAATTTTAATGACTTATATAGTGAGTATTGTTTTAGACTATTCTTTTTATTTGCCAAAATCCCCCATATTGCTTACGTACCATAAAGTATTTATCAATATAAATTAACTCTTTCGCAACACCACATTTTCCCTTTTTCAGCAGTTTATACGCATTGTTCAAGTCCATATGTATCAGGCCGCCCTTTTCACAGGGCGGCCTAAACTTTAATATATTGGCGTACCATAACCATAAATCTCATAATGCCCAAGCGGATAACTCTTTTCCCGGCAGGCATTGGCCGCATTACCCTCAATGGTATAAACCCTGCCGTCCGTAACTTTCTCCACAATACCGACATGGTCGCAGATACCGTCCTGCCCATCTTCATCGTTCCAATCAAAGAAGATAATATCACCGGGGCGCGGCTCGTAACTGTTATCCTGCCATAAACCGCAATTCTTAAACCAAGCAGCGCCTTGCACACAACCGGCAAATTTAGGCAAAACGCTGGCCTCCAGATAACCGCACTCATTGGCGCACCAGCTGACAAAACAGGCGCACCACTCCACCTGCGTTTCAAAGCCATACCAGCTCCAATAACGCTCGCCGCCGACATTACCAAGCTGGGATAAGGCCACGGCAATAATGCTTTCGCCACCCGCATTATCGCCATAAAGCACGGTATGCCATAACTCTGCTTTATCCTCGGCCAGCAGCTCTGACAACTGCGCCCGCTGGCTGCTGTTAAAGGCATATTCGTCAGCCATTTCAGCAGCAGTTTTCGGCCTAATCCAAATATATAGCGCCGTCACCGTATCGGAAATAGCAATACGGCGATATGTTATGCTCGTCATATCCCAAAACACGGTTTGCAGCAGCGCTTTTTTTTCATCATTCATAGTCGCCGCATCTTGACCGCCGGTCTTGGCGGTAGTGGTCTTAACGGCATACACAGCAAGCACCTCCGGCCACGCCGGTGGATAGCCGGAGATTTGCAGAATATCGTGGGGATTGTTCTCCTGAATGGCGGTCAATCTATCCGCATAATCCTGCTGGATCTCCTGTATTGCCGTCCGCGCGGTTTGGCCGGTGCCGCTATCCTCGCCGGAGAAAAATATACCAAAACCAGAACTGCCCAGCGAGCCGATCAAACAGAAAACCAGCAGCAGCAATACCAAAATGCCCGCACACGCCCCAGCCAATGCGAAAGAAAGCACCCGCGTACTCGTTAAGGCTTGCTCCGCCGCTTTTATAGCTAACCGCCAATCCTTAACCACATCGCCGCGCAAAAATTTTCGCTGCGCCGCCGGTGACATAATAATTTCTTCCGCCTTAATTCGCCTGTTCCGTACCGTTGATGAAGCAGCCATTTTTATGGGTACTTCCCGTGATTTGGGCAAGGCTAAACTACTTCTGCGCTTTATTTTGGGCGACGCCTTGCGATCCTGCGAGTTTTGGCGGGTTGGTAACGGCTCGCCACGCGAAAGATACTCACCGGCTGCCGCTTGTTCTGCCCGGTCTATTTGCCGCTTGCTTTGACGTTGCTGCTGCAATCGCCTTATAGCAAGCTGCCGCCCCTGCTCCATAATATGGTTTTGCTCGTCTTTTACAGGGATTTGCGTACTATCTGCCACATCAAACTCATTTGGCAGGGTTTCTTCGTCCGTTATTGGGATTGATGGCGGCAAACCAACTGCTTTTTTGCGTCGTTTTGCCACTTTTATACCCAAAACCGTTATATAACGCGCCGTTCTGCTAATATCCTCGGTAGCGGCGGTCAGCTTATCCTCGGCATACTCACGGTCGGCGGCTGTGTTGTCCTCCTCCTGACGCTGAACAGGCCGCCGCAACCGCTTGGGTAGTTTAAGCAGCGCCCGTTTCATGCGTATTCCGGCTAGTCTGGCATTGTCTGGTTGTTTAATGCGCAGGAATTGCTCCTTAGTTTTAATTCTGCTCATGGTCGGTCATACCGGCAAAGCTGCCCTCACCGGGTTTAGTTGTCATCAGCTGATACAACTTGGTATTCTTGGGAAAGCGGTTAATGAACGGCACAAGGGCGCTGCCGTATTTAATCAGGCCGCACCCCGCGTCCGCATTGGTTATATAGCTTAACTGTTCGGCGGAAATATTCAGCAGCCGCGCCAGCTTTTCACGATCCGACGCTGCCTGATTAAGCATGACCACAAATTCAGAATTGGAAAGCATGGTGCTGGCCTGTACCGAATCCAGCAAATACTCCACATTCTGCGTGATCGCCGTGGGATAAGCATTACGCTTTCTGAACTGCCGCCATGCCGAATTGAAAAAGGCGGCGGAGAACTCGTTTTCAAACATGACATGAAATTCATCAATGAAAATATGAGTGCGCTTGCCCTGCTGCCAATTCAGCGTAACACGGTTAAGCATGGTATCGGTTATCACTAAATGCCCCAGCGGTTTAAGCTGTTCGCCCAGACCGTGAATATCGAAAACAACAACTCGCTTATCCAAATTGACATTACTGCCGTGGCCGAAAATATCCAAAGAGCCGGTAGTGAAAAGCTCCAGCGCCAAGGCAATCTCCCGCGCCTTATCCTCCGGCTGTGCCAGCAGTTTCTCGCGCAGAATAGACAAGGTAGGCTCAACGCCGGAATTTGCCGCCTCCTGATACACCGCCGCCGTGCAGCGGTCAATAATAGACTTTTGCTGTGGGCCGACGCCGCCGGAATCAATCCTTTCCACCAGCGACATAATGAATTGCGATTTGACCACGATTGGATTATTCTCGCCGTAGCCGGGAACCATATACATCGCATTTAAGCGGTCATGGCCGCCTGCCGCCACGCGGATCACCGTACCGACGTTGCCCATAGCCTCAACCAGCGGCGCATACTCACCTTCTGGATCGCAGATCAAAATATCGTCATCAGTGTTCAGGATCAGAAAAGTGATTAACTCCTTGGCCGAAAAGGATTTGCCGCTGCCGGGAACGCCCAGCAGAAAAGCGGATTGGTTAAGCAGGTTTGCCTTATTACACATAATCAGGTTATGCGATATGGCATTTTCACCAAAATAGATACCGCCTTTGTCCATGATCTCCTGCACCTTAAAGGGCATAAACACGGCCAGACTTTCTGTGGTCAGCGTCCGAAAAGTGTTGATCTTCCGCGCGCCGCAGGGCAGCACCGTATTCAAACCGTCCTGCTGCTGGTATTTCAGCACGGCCATTTGGCACATATGCTGCCGTGCTAAGGCGAGAATACTCTCGGTGTCCGCTTCCAGCTGCTCCTTGCTATCCGCTGTTATCGCCATCGTCAGCAGACCGAACATCATGCGCTGGTCACGCCCGGTCAAATCGTCCAAAAACTCTTTGCTTTCCTTGCGCTGCACCTCCATATCATGCGGAATAACCGCCGAGAAATTGTTATTCCGATTTTGACGGCGCTGCCAATTAGTAATGTTGGTTTCCACTCCCAGCAAGCGGCTTTCCACCTCGCGCACGGCCTCGTCGGTCGGTACTGGAATGACATCAATCGAAAGCAGCATATTCCGATTAAGGTCGGTCAGCTCCGTCACCATACTGTCCTTGATATAGTTAGCGTAATCTTTCAAAAAGAGAACGCGGCAATACTGCTTGCCCAAACGCAAATAATCGCTGTGACGCTCGATATAGTCCGGCGAAATATAGTCGCGGAAATCGTGACCTTTCCGTGCCATATCCGTCAAATCAAAGTGGAAATCGGTTTCTTCCCCGGCACGGTAAAAGTTATGCAGCATTTGCAGACGCTCCTTGCCGGATAACTCATAACACCGGGAGCCGAGCGCCGCCAAGCGTGCCGCGAGATCAGCGCCGGTACGCGCAAAATACATTCGTGCTTCGTCAATATTCCGCTTGAACACCGAGATAGTAATAAATTTTTCCTGCGCCATACCGTTAGCGCCTAGCGCCTTATCCAGCAGCATTTGGTTATACTCCCGGCGATACTCGTCCAGACCGTCACCCCGCATAGCCATCAATATGGAATCTTCAAAATTGCCCCGATTCATGCGATGATTGTAAATGGTGATTTTGGTAGTAGCGTCGCTGTCCAGACCGTTCAGCAGCTCCGAATAGCGCATGAACATACTCTCCTTATCCTCGCGGCTGGCCACCAGATAATTTATATCCGCAAAACGGTATGTCTTGCTGAACTTATTGCCCACGCGAAAAATACCGTCCGGCCACAGCGCATTGACCGGGATAACCTCGCGCACATTACGCGGGATCTTATACCGTTCCTTATCCTGCCGCAGAATATTTTGAATACTTTTAATCATTGGGGGTGTATCCCTCCTTTGCCCACTCTTCCAGCTTTGTTTGCAGCATTTCATAATAGAGATTGCGCGGCTCGCATTTCAGGCGCTTTGGCTCCAAAACCTCCGAGCGCAGCCACGCCCACAAGAATTGCTCTGCCGTCATGCCGTGATAGTTTATAAACCCCAAGGCTGCAAACGGCGCTGCTCCCAAAATGCAAAGCCATGAAAGCGTTTCTATGCCCAAATAAGGCTTCAAGACAAAATACAACAGCACCGCCACAGCCACCGCCAATAATGAAAAAACGAACTGCCGCATCGACAGTCCGAAAAACATTGCTTCCGTATAGTTACGAATTTCCCGGTTAATTTTAACTTCCAAATTTCCACACTCCTTCCCATTGTTACAATCCAAGCATTTCGTGTACTACTCTATCCGCCATTTTAACACAGCCTACCAAAATCAGCATATTGAAAATAAGCTCACCGATATAGCTCCAAAGCATTGCAGCAGCGGCAGCCTCCGTATTGACAACCGGCGGCGCGGCTGCAAAGGCCGAAAATATGACGCAGGCCAGCACGATAATCGCGCCCTCCAAGCAAACTGCCGCATAGCCCTTAGCAAAACTTTTGCCAATATTCTGGCTAGGCTCTCCGGCAAAGGTGGCCAACGGAATCGGCGCAATCGCCATATACATAAACAGTTTGAAAAACCGTCCATAAACACTTAAAATCATCACAAAGGAAAGCACCCAAATAATCAGGCCGCCCAGCAGCGTTATTGCCCAAAGCGGGATACTCTCAAAGAAGCTGCACTCCTCAACCGCAGTCACAATCTCCGCCGGAAGTACGGCGCTATCTGCCGCGCCAAATCCTGCTGTCCGCATGATTGTGCTGACCATGCCTTGCACGATTGTCAACAAGGCCAGCATTAAATCCATGCCATAGGTTATAACCCCTTTCACCAGTGCAAACCGCACAAATAGTTTCAGCGCGTGTTCCGGCTTTTTTACTTCGGTCAAGCTGCCGCAGGTTTTAACTACACCCACCAGAAAAAACAGTACCAGCAAGGCCAAGCCAATCGCCTGCAAAGCGCCGTGGATATTCACCACCACGCGCCAAATTGCACCACCCTTAAATTCCTGCGGCGACGCGGCAATAAGCTGCCATATCTCAACCAGCTTGCCGTTCCAGACATTCAAAGCATTATTCAAATTCTGAACGATCCAGTTATTGCTATCTATTCCAACCACTTCCTTTCCGGCCAGGTTTGTTTATTACACCATTTAGCCGACGATCAAATCCAGAATTTCCTTGGCAAAGGTAATAATAATACCACCGGCCAGCGTTAAAAAACCGTTGGAGCGTTGCGAGGGATCGTGCGATTGCAAAGACAAGCCCACCTGCACAATGCCCCAGCCCAGCAATATTAAACCAACCGCCCGGATTAAACCAAAAATAAAAGTGCTGAGATTATTAATGACCGCCAGCGGATCGCCGTCGGCCAAGGCCACGGACGGCACACAGACAAATATCGCACACGCTGTTATCAAAGCCAAATATAAGCCCATACCGCGCTTTTGCTGCGGCATGGGCTGCTTGCTGTTCTTCATAATTCAATACCTCCTGAATTTTTAATTTGTTCTGCCACTTCTTCCTCGGTCAGCAGCACAATATTATGTGCCAGCATAGGTCTTCCCCCTGTTGCTGCAATTCCTGCATTATCAGGCAGGAATTGAATAGCGGCAATACTGCGGCTATCCTCGCCGTGACGGTAAGCCGGTGCGCCGCCATCAGCTGTTTCCTTAATATTTGGGTGCAGCATAATATCATATTTTTTATCCATCACCGGGCGCTCACCGCGCATAAACAGCAGCGCATACTGATTATCCAGCATACGCACTTCGTCCGGCGTCAAAAGCTCCCGTCCGGCTTGCTGCCAGTTAGTAGAATAGCTGCCGTTACGCCCTCTGGATTTGCCATAGGTGTTGGTGTCAATGGTTTCCTTGCCTAAAAGTTTTGATACATATTCGTGTGTCGATTGCTCGTTCCCGCCAAGGTAAAGAAACTCATCGCAGTTACCGACTATACTCTCCCACTGCTTTTCAAACAAGGCTTTCAACTGCGCCAGATTTTGGATAATAATGCTCACGCTGATTTCGCGGCTGCGCATTGTGGCCAGCAGTTTATCAAAGTCGTCCGGCAGGGCTACATTGGCAAACTCGTCCATAACAAATTGCACATGAATGGGAAGTCTGCCGCCGTGTATCATATCTGCCTGATAATATAACTGCTGAAAAAGCTGGGTATAGAGCAGACCGACAAGGAAATTAAAACTGCTGTCATTATCCGGGATAACCGCAAAAACTGCCGTTTTTTGCTCGCCAATACGCCCCAGTTCCATTTCATCGGTTTGGGTGATCCCGGCCAGCGATGCAAGATTGAATTTCTCCAGCCGGGATACCAGCGTAATTTGAATGGATTTCAGCGTTTTGGCGCTGCCGGAATGATAGCTGCGATAATATTTCAGCGCGATATGCTCCGGGTTTTTCATTTCCAGACGCTCAAACAACTCGTCCAGCGGCGATTGATAGTCGCCGTCCTCCTCGGATATATCGCCCGCCCGGATCATCTCCATGACCATTGGGAAGTTCTGTTCATCAGGCGGCGCTTCATAATGCAGATAAAACACCAACGCCAGCAGCAGCATTTGTGCAGCCGTATCCCAAAACGGGTCTTGGCTTTTGCTGTCTTTCGGCGTGGTGTTCTTAAATAAGCCTGTGACCAAACGCTGCACATCGTTATCGCTTTTCAGATAGGCAAACGGATTGTAGCAATGGCTTTTTGTCATATTGATTAGATCCAGAACCTTGATCTCATAGCCGTGCGCCATAAGCAGATTGCCAGTATCCCGGAGCAGCTCGCCCTTGGGGTCAAGGCAGACCAAGCTGGTGTTGGCATTTATCACATTGGGCTTGGCAAAAAATCTGGTTTTGCCCGCGCCACTGCCGCCGCAGCATAAAATATTCAGATTGCGCCAGTGCTTGCGTCCGTCCAAGCCAATCGCCACATTCTGCGTCAGTATTTTATTCTCGGCGGTGTTGGGACTGGCATATTTACGGTTAATGGCGGCGGCACGTCCCCATCTGGCCGATCCATGTTCCTCACGGCGGCGGTAGTTCTGC
The DNA here is from genome assembly GCA_947626615.1 of uncultured Peptococcaceae bacterium. Classification (GTDB taxonomy): domain Bacteria; phylum Bacillota; class Dehalobacteriia; order UBA4068; family UBA4997; genus Avidehalobacter. The sequence goes on from CANQSW010000002.1 coordinate 20,717, forward strand.
CCAGCCGACAAATAAACGCCGATCGCCAAGCCATAGACCAACAAAAAAATGAGAACAGTACGCAGGCTGTTCCCACACCAATGAATATTAAACGGCTGATTAAGCGCCGCGCCGCCCTCGCTTATCATACCGGGCAGACCGTTTTGCAGACCGGGAGCCAGCAGCAGCGCCAGCCAGATAATCGGCATTATGCCCAATGCATAAGCCAGAAGACGCTGCGGTGCAAATTTATCTGGCTTCACCGTCATTCCTCCATGCCTGCCCTCTGGCATTAGCTTTCGTCTGCTCGGCAATTTCCCGGCTTATCGCTGTGTTGATCTCGCCAAATACCTCACGCATAGTGCTGAGATCCTGCCGAATATCCTTGCCCTCCATATCCGCGTATTGCTCTGGCAAGCGCGCAAAACTGAAGCTCTCTATGCCCATACCGTAACGGCAGCACAGCATATATGAAACACAATAGGCCGAAAAAGCCGGGTTGACCGCCGGGAATTTTGTTTTATCCATATTCGCCAGATGAGCGCGCGCCAGTTCCTGCGCCAAGCCCCGGAAAATCACTGCTGCGGGCAAGCCACGGCGCAAATGAATTTGCTGCTCCTCCGGCAGATACTGCACATTGATACCCTCCGGCAAGTCATCACTGATCTGCATAGTGCAGGGCGCACCCTTAATCAGCCCCTTCAGCAGCAATCGCTCATCATAAGACGCCGCAGGGGCAGCAGGTTTTGGAGCATTAGTCTGAGAAATATCAAACACCTTTTTAACATTGTAATTTACGCCAATCGAGCCGTCCGCGCGTTCATACTCCGCCCCCGGCTCCAAAATGGCGATACTGCTTTCGCCTTTTCTCACATACAAATTCGCCGCCTGCCAAGTTGTATAATCCGCCAAACGGGTGGCTTTCGGCATTTGCGCTGCAATCAGCAGACTGTTGCCAACGGAATAACGGTCAAAACGGCTCTGCACCGTCAAATATGTTTGCAGATTTTCGCCGCTGCCGTCTATACTCTCCGCATACTGCTCCAGCATAGCGTAGAGGGCTTCGCGTTCATTCTGCTTTTGTTCCGCCCAGCGTTCCTTATCAAAAGGCTCATTCTGATATTCCCTGTTCTTAGCAGCAGCGGCTTTTTCCGCCCTTGCCTCGGCAAAAATATCGTCAAAACTATCCGTCAGGTTTGCCATAATTTATCGCTCCTTTACGATTGTATTTTGTTGTTTTACTTCCATATTCTGGGTACTGCCCGCTTTTGCCCTTGCCCGTTTAATATCCGCAAGTGCGCGTCTGACCGAGGGGCGCCCATGAGCCGGAAGATCAGAAATATCCTGTCCGTCTGGCTCTCTGGGCTTTAAGATAGGCTCGGACGGAGGGGACTTCTCCCGCCGAGCCTCGCCGGGGTTTGCGGTCAATTCCTCATCTTTTGCTGCTTTAGGCGCTAACAGATCGTCCAGAAAAGCCTCGGTATCCATTTGAGCCGCAGCAGGCTCGGTCTGCTCCACTTCCAATCCCTGCTGGACGCTGCCCATATCCACCGTGGATAACTGGAAACGCTCAAAAATACGGTTGATTTTCGCCGCGTCCTCCGCCCGTACCATAATATCCGTTACACCGTCATTAGCGTCTTTATCTTTCAGCACACAGTACAGTACGCCGTATTTCTTGGCCTCGGTGCAAAATTGTTTCAAATCATCGTCCTTAACTGCAAATACTTTCAGTTCCCTGCCGCTTTTTAGCATATTGCCAAGGCGGGTTTTGCCGCTGGTCTTTTGGCGGTCTTGCAAAATAGCATACAGAATAACGGCCACCTGCTTGGCACCCACGCCGGTTATTTTAGCGGCCACTTCAGTACCCTCTAATGTCATACGCACGACCTGTTCCGCCGCGTCGCCGGAATAACTCATCATCATCACGCTCCTTTCCGTTAGGTTTTGCTTGCTGCGTCTGCTGTAAATCCTCCAGCCGCTGCTCGATCAGGCCGGAGCGTTCCGCTATATCTTCACATAGCACCACCCCCTTTCTCAACTCGCGCAGACGCGCCGATATAACCGCGATTTGGGTTTTGGCCAGCGCCGCCGCTGTCGTGTTACCTTGACGCTGATACCGTCTTAACGCATTACGCAGCGCCTGCCGTTCAGCGGTTTGGCTGTCTATCTCACTAGAAAGTTGCTGCCGGTAGTTAAGCAGTTCCGGCAGGGTTTGAATATTATGCTCCGCCAAAAGCCTGGTTTCCGCGTCCAGCTTATCCAGCTTGTCTATATCCTCACGCAATAAAAAAGACGCCCGTTCAGACGGCGTCGGCGCTTTAACAATGATATGCAGTTCATAACAATAACGGTAATACAAACCCGCCAAGCCTGCGGCCTCATTAGGTGGTTTAATAAACCTTTGCGCCCGTTTGGTTAGCTCTGGCAGAGACGCTTGCTTATGAATATTTTGCAAAATGCGTTCTTTGATCTCCGGCAAGGCATAACCCTCGCCCAGTTTATGAAAGCGAAAAAAACCTTTTGCGCCGCGCGGCTTTAAGGCGGGATATTTCAGCATTACCCCGCTTTTACCGCGCAGCTTTATTGCATAGCCCATAGCCTCCAGCGCTCGCAAAAAACCGCTTTCTGTGGTCGCCGCTTTGATCGCCGCGTCTATATCCGCCCGGATTATGCCCTTATATGTGGGTTTACCGTTTTGCTCTGCCTGCCATTGATTGTATTGCTTTGCTCTCCCTTGCGGCTGCTGAATAATCGAGATACCGTATTCCCGGCAAAGCCGATCCGACACCTCGCGCATACGGGCATAATCTGCTGGGGAGTTATAGAATTTGCGGCCATCGGCAAAGGATACCGAATTAATAACAAAGTGATTATGGTAATGACCGGTATTGCAATGCGTGGCTATAACCACCTCAAAACGCCTGCCCCATAATTCCCGCGCTAACGCCACCCCGATTTGATGAGCCTGCTCCGCGTTCACCTCCTCCGCCTGAAACGATTGATAACCGTGATAGCATACCCGCCCGCCCTGTTTACGCCAAAGCATTTTGGTATCCATAAACTGTTTTGCGGCCAGTTCCTCCTTGCAATTCAAACAGGAAACATAATTGCGGTTTTCGGTTTTCAAACTGTCCATCGCGTATTCCACAACACCGTTAATGCTGTGCAAAGAAGCCAAAGCTGGATAACCATGCTCCGTGGTTTTTTCCGGGTTTCGTACATAGGCAATCACCCTGTCAACACGCCCTTTTATTGGCCAAATTGCGGTTACAGCCATTATTCGCCCCTGATCGTGTAGGCTGACACAATCAATTCCTCGGCAGCGTGGTTTTCATCTAATGCTTTCCGCAGCCGTGGTACATCAAGCAGACCCCGGCTGTTGGCCAGCCTTAATATTTGTTCAATATTATACCCCACGCGCCTAACCTCTCGAATCAGCAGCAGCACATCAGCGGAGGGGGCTTCTTTAACCTCCGTATTTTTAACGGCGCAGCGAATAAAACCACCTTTAGAAAGATTGCTCTTTCTGGCTTTTCTGGTTAATGCTGCTAATTCCGCATTGGTAAAACAAACTTCTAAACGGCAATTTCTTTTACGCAAATCCATGCCTCCTTTTTGGCATAAGAAAAAGCCACCTGCGTTGGCAAGCGGCTCATCTTGGGCTTAGTTTTCAGTTTTAATCAATATAATTTCTTTAGTATTTCCTCGCAGGCAGTCTGCAACAATGGAATATCCTCATTTAAGGTACTCCAAACGGCTGCCAAATCAATCTCGCCATAGGCGTGAACATAAAAGTTTCTGGTATCTTTAATAATACGCCAAGGTATTGCAGGATTGTTATGCAGCAATTCATCAGACAATTGAGTTGCCATTTCTCCTATCTGAACAACGCACATACAACAAGCATCTTGAAATAAATAATCTGATTCAAAGACACTAAAATTATAGTTATAACGCTGCAAATAATCAGCAATGCGCCGACAATAGCCAATAATTTTTTCTACGATAATCTTATCACGCATTGGGATAAATTTTCACCTCGTCTTTGGCGATCATATTTAAAAAGTTATAATCGGAGGTTTCAGTAGTAATCAAATCTACCGGTATCCTTAACGCATCTTCAACAGCCAAGCGAAAGGCACAAATCTGATAGAGCGTCCGTATTTGCCCTTTTTCGATTTTCAAATCCACATCACTTACCGATGTAGCCTTGCCTGTGGAGTATGAGCCAAAAAGCGACACACTTTTTACGCCATAGCTGGCCGCAATAGGCGAAATCATCCGGCGCAAATCCTCTATTGTATAAACCGGCATAACTCATAACTCCTTTCTTGCTTATTACAATTTTAGTATAAACCAAACCGCCATACTTTGCAACAAGAAAAATATGCGGCTGCTCGATATGGGGTTATAGGGGCTTCTGCCCCTGTCAAGCCGAATCTGTCCGTACAGATTCGTTGCTTGCTAAGACAATGCCATTTTAGCGTTCCGCTTCCGGCTCATTCCGCATAAAAGACTTAGTCTGGTAGGTCATATTGACTTCCTGCACTTTATCTTTCACCTTGTCCAATCCTCCTTTCTTGCATATCTCCCCAGCCGCCGCTGCAACAATTCGTTCATATCCTTGCCGCTGCTTGGCGGCTCGTCAATAACCGTATATCTTTCCTTTAGCCCGGCCATAATCCCGGCAGCAGCGCAGCGTCCCACCCCGTCATTATCCAAGTGCAGATATACCGCCTTGGTTTGGGGCTGATTATCTAAATAGCTGCTTAAAGCAATCGGAACAACATTCTCCCGCCGCGCTTTATATACGCCAGCTAAAGATAACAGATTATCCTGCCGCCAATTCTTTCCGGCCATCAGGCTAAGCGTAGCATAGCTCAAAAGATCAATGGCCGATTCAAACAAGTGTAGATTTCCAGACGGAGCAGCCGCCATGATCTTAAATGAATAATGCTTGTCGCTGCCCGTAACCTCACCCTTAAAATTACCGATAGTGCCGCGCAGCGCCGCATAGCGCATTTTATTCTCCGCGTCATAACCCACGAATACGGCATTGTGATACCGTTGCGTTTCCAGCAGCAGCTTATGCGTTAAGCAGTGGTTAATAATTTCCGGGTGAATACCGCGCCGCTGCAAATATCTGACCACCATGTTGGTATTACCGTTCAGCTCTGGCATAAGCAAAGCCTGTGGTCTAGTTTTCTGCGGCGCATAGAAAACGGGTGGCATAGTTGCCGTCCGTCCGCTTATTGTTTCCACAGCTTGCTTAAAGGTATAGCCGCGTACTTTAATAAAATAATCCAGCGCCGTCCGGCCGCCAATGCCCTGCGAAAACCAATGCCATTTGCCGTTGCTGATACTCAAAGAATCGTGAGTGCGGGTAGAATAGGTGTTGGCCGAAACCCGTACCAGTTCCTCCGGCTCATAATTCTGGAGATAAGTCAGCAAATCTACCTCTTTAGCCTTGGCTATTTGCTCTGGCGTGACATAGCCCATATATTTCACCTCCTTTCTTTTATATAAAAGCCGACTGATTACAAAAAATCAGTCGGCTATGTAAGTGCCTGCCCATATAGGAGCAGGCAAAAAGCTATGTTCTACCTTTCCATATCGTCTTTATCCTGTTCTGCCAATACCATATTCTCCTCATCAACTGCATCTTCCAATGTATCACTTTCGCCCTTATCCAAATCAAGCAGATTATTCAGCTCGTCCAAGCGAGCAATTTTAGATTTTAATTCTTCCTCCTGTGGGAATGGCGCGTCCATCTCCAGTTTGGCGTCTACCAGCTGCTTGGTATATTCGTTCAAGGAAATTTCCGTATGCCGCTGCCGTTCCTCCAAACCGTTCAGCAGATTATCAATGCGCTGAATATTGCCAAAAACGTCCGTACCCAGCGGTGTGGTATATTGCAGGATATTCTCCAGTGTAACTTCAAACTGCCGTTCAAAACTGTTAAAGGATAGATACATAGTAAATCCTCTGTAATGCCCCAGCGTGTCCTTAGTGGTGCTGCTCTTGGCTTCACAGGCCGCAAGAATAGCATTACCGGCCTGCTTCTTATCAAGATAAGTCACACCGTTAATTTCCATTGGAGCAAAGCCGTCTGCATTGGGCTGCGTATGCTCGTCTCGGTACACAATATCAACGTCCAAATCCGCAAGCTGCTTTTTACTGCTGGCAATATGAGGGTTAATAGATTTGGTGATTTTATCTGCCAATTCATAGCGTTGATTTAGGTGATTAGATTGCAGCAGTTTCAGGCGCGCCACCTCAATATCCAAATCCATTTTTTCTTTAATCAGCGGATTGCCGCTGCACAGCGCCTTGACTTCGGCATAGGAAAGCGCCGTCTCGTCAATATCTTCCGCCGAGCGCACCGGCGATTTGCTGGTCATGATCTGCCCGATAAACTTCTGCTTGCGCTCCACCATCTGATAAAGATAGCTGTCAAAAGTATTTTCGGTAACATAGGTGAAAATATCTACCTCGGCATTTTCGTTTCCCTGCCGGATAATGCGCCCCTCCCGCTGCTGCAAATCCGCAGGCCGCCACGGGCAATCCAAATGGTGCAGAGCAATCAGCTTTTGCTGCACATTGGTGCCAGCGCCCATCTTCTGCGTTGAGCCTAACAAGACACGAATTTGCCCGGAACGCACCTTGCCGAACAACTCTTTTTTCTGTGCCTCGCTGCCCGCGTTATGGATATAGGCGATCTCGCTGGCTGGTATCCCTTTCTCAATCAGTTTATCCCTCAACTCGTCATAAACATTAAACTGACCGTCATTATGCGGCGTGGATAAATCGCAGAATACCATCTGCGTTGAACGCTGCTCAATCGTCCGCTGCCAGATATTAAAGACATCTTCGGCGCAGGCGGCCAATTTGCCGGTAGCACTATCAGCAAGCATTGGGTTTAACAGCCGCTGGTCAAGCGCCAATTTGCGCCCATCATTGGTAATAAGCAGCATATTATCCTGATTTGGAGTTACCATTTTATTGCGGATACGCTCGGCACGATCAGATAGTTCTGCCACCATTTCTTTCTGTATATCCGAAGGTTTCAGCACAATATTATGGTAATTGGCTTTAGGCACCGGCAGCTTCAGCATATCCGCCGTCTGAATATCTGCTACTTCCTTGAACATACTGATTAACTCCGGCAGATTATAAAATTTGGCGAAGCGGGTTTTGCTGCGATACCCGCTGCCCTCGGGGAAGGGTTTGTCAAGAGGTTTTTGCGAGATTGTCTAAATTAAATTTTTGAGCGGTGGAAGTACCGCCTAAAACCTCACGCT
>CANQSW010000003.1 GCA_947626615.1 uncultured Peptococcaceae bacterium
GACGTGGTGGACTGCGCGATGAGCCCGCTGGCTATGGGCACTTCGCAGCCGGCGGACGAAGTTATGGTGGCGGTGCTGGAGGGCACGCCCTACGCCACCGGGCTCGATTTGCAGCAGCTGCTGGCTATCGCCCCCAAGGTAAAAGAGATCCGCACGCATTACAAGGAATACGACATCTCCAACCCCGGCGTGGACCCGACGGTGCTGGCCAGCCAGATACCCGGCGGCATGATGAGCAACTTCCTCTCGCAGCTTAAAGCCGCCAACGCGCTGGATCGTCTGGACGAGGTTATGGCCGAAGTGCCGCGCGTGCGCAAGGATATGGGTTATCCGCCGCTGGTCACGCCGAGCAGCCAGATAGTCGGCTCGCAGGCTTTGATGAACGTGCTGGCCGGCGGGCGTTATAAAATGGTCACCAACGAGGTGAAGGCCTACTTCCAGGGGCATTACGGCCAGCCGCCCGCCCCAATGGACGAGGCCGTCAAAAAGCAGATAATCGGCGATCTGCCGAGCATCACGCACCGCCCGGCGGACGATCTGCCGCCCTATCTGGACGAGGCGAAAAAGGAGATCGGCGATCTGGCCAAAACGGACGAAGACCTGCTGCTTTACATCATGTTCCCGCAGGTGGCGAAGCCCTTCCTGGAGCAGAGAAACGGCAAGTGACCGCGTTTTTTGCCGGGGCTTGCGGCAGAAAATTTTTGATAGACCGAGCGGGTCTCTCGATGCGAGGGGCCCGCTTTTTTTGGCGGAAAATTTTCCCGCTTTTGGCGCAGATTTTTCCGCTGAAAAGCTGTAATTATCATATAAGGCAAAACGCGGGCCAGAACAGGCCCGAACGGCAAAAATAAAGGTGGTGGGTGTAATATGCGGATAAAGCTCTCTAACCGTTTGCAGGCCGTGGCGCGGCAGATACCGGCGGGCCTCAAGGTGGCGGATATCGGGACGGATCACGGTTATCTGCCGGTTTTCCTCGCGGTGAACGATATCTCGCCGCAGATCATCGCCAGCGACCGCGGCAAAAGGCCGTTGGCGCAGGCGGAAGAACTGGTGGGCCTGCTCTCGCTGGAAAATCAGATCAGCTGCCGGCTGGGCGACGGTTTGTCGGTGTTTGCTCCCGGCGAGGCGGAGGTCGTCTGTATCGCGGGCATCGGCGGCATGGCGATGACGGAGATGATCGCGGCGGGCATGGCGCAGGCCAGGGCGGCCAAGCGCCTGGTGCTGCAGCCGCAGCGGAACGTAGCCGCCGTGCGGCGCTTTCTGGCCGATAACGGCTTCCGTATCGTGGCGGAAGATCTGGCCGAGGACGACGGCTTTTATTACGAGGTGATCGCGGCCGAGCCGGGCGAGATGCAGCTTTCCGATCTGGAGGCGGAATTTGGCCCGCTGCTGCTTGCTTCCGGCCACCCGCTTTTCCGGGATTTCCTCAGCCTGCGCGAGCGCGACTTAACGCGCCTTTTGGAGGCCATGGCCGGCAACAACAGCGAGGAATCCTGCCGCCGCAAGGAGCAGCTGGAGGCGGAAATATCCCGCGTGGCCAAGGTCATCGCCGCGATTGACGCCAAGGCCGCCAAAGGGGGCGAGGCCTGATGCCCAAGATAAGCGAAGTTCTGGCCGCGTTGGAGCGGCTCGCGCCAAGGGAGCTGGCGGCGGACTGGGATAACCCCGGCCTGCTGCTGGGCGACGCGGCGGCGGAGTGCCGCGGCGTGCTGACCGCGCTGGATCTTTCGGCCGACGTGATACGCCAGGCCGCGGCGGCCGGCTGCAATTTGATCTTGACGCACCACCCGTTTATTTTTCAGGCGCAGAAGCAGATATTGCCCGGCCGCTACGAGGGCGATATGATCGCGGCGCTGTTAAAGGCCGATATGGCGGCCGTCGCCTGCCACACCAACTGGGACAACGCGCCGGGCGGCATAAACTGGGCGCGGACGGCGGCGCTGGGGCTGCAAAACGTCGCGCCGTTTGCTTCTCCCGCGGCGGGCGACGAGATATTGCTGCTGGCGGGTGACCTGCCGGAGGCTTTATCCGCGGGGGCGCTTTTGGCCCACGTGCGGCGGGCGCTGGGGCTGCCGGCGCTGCGCGCGGCGGGGCTCGACGCGGGCAAGACCTACCGCCGGCTGGGCGTTTGCGGCGGCGCGGGCATGGAATTTTGGCCGCAGGCCAGGGCGGCCGGCTGCGATGCGTTTTTGTCGGCCGACGCCAAGCACCACGAGGGGCTGCAGGCGGCGGCAGCGGGCTTCGCCGTGCTGGACGGCACGCATTTTGCCACCGAGGTCGTCGGTATCCGGCGGCTGGGGCGGCTGCTGGCCGAGGCTATGCCGGGGCTTCCCGTCTGCCAGGCCGAGCAGGCGGACAGCTGGCAGTTTTATATTGAAAATCCACCAAAGGGGGCGGCCTTATGACCGAGCGGCTCGATCTGGAGCAGGTGCTGGCGGCGTTTGAAAAGAAGGGCTATACCGCGCGCTATTTTGCCGACGGCCAGGCGGCGGCGGATTATCTGGACGCCGCGATCGACGGGCAGACGGTGGGCTTCGGCGATTCGCGCACGCTGTATGATATGGAAATCTATGCCCGGCTGCGGCGGCATAACCGGGTGGTGGATCCGATGCACCCGGAGGACGACCGCGGTTTCTTCGAGATCATACCGGATACGCAGGGGACGGCGGTGTTCCTCTCCTCGGTGAACGCGGCCAGTGTCAACGGCGAGCTGGTGAACATCGACGCGACGGGCAACCGCGTGGCCGGAACAGTCTTTGGGCACGAGCGGGTGTATTTCGTTTTCAGCGTCAACAAGCTCTGCCCCGACTTGGCGAGCGCCGTTTGGCGCGCCAGAAACGTGGCCGCGCCGCAAAACGCCAAGCGCAAGGGCTATAAAACGCCGTGCGCCGTCAAGGGCGACCGCTGCTACGATTGCCAAAGCCCGGAGCGCATCTGCAACGCGCTGGTGATACATCTGCACAGCATGAAGCGCACCCACGCCGAAGTCCTGCTGCTCGGCGAGGAGCTGGGCTTTTGAGCCGAATCTATACTTAAAAGGCGGGCCGGATATGGCCTCTCGCCAAACCGCTGGAAAGCGCCGCTATCCGGCGGGTTTTTATTGCATAAGCGGCGGAAAAATGCTATAATAAATAGTCAATAAAAATCACTCGGTTTTTGTTGGATTCTCCCGGAAAATAAGCTAAGTAAGCTGAACGGACGCGGCGCGGCAGCTCAAAAGGCCCGCGCTGAGGAAAGTCCGGGCTTCGCAGGGCAGGGTGCCGGCTAACGGCCGGTGAGAGCGATCTCAAGGATAGTGCCACAGAAACAAACCGCCTAAGCGCCGCGTGCGCCGGCAAGGATGGAACGGTGCGGTAAGAGCGCACCAGCGGCCGGGCGACCGGCCGGCTAGGTAAACCCCACCCGGAGCAAGGCCAAATGGAAGCGCATAAGGCTGCCCGTCTTGCTTCCATAAAAGGGCCGCAGGAGGCGGCTGGCAACAGCCGCACCAGATAGATGTCCGTTCTCGACAGAACCCGGCTTACAGGCTTGCTTGGCTTGTTATTTGGGCGAAAGCAGAAAAAAGAGCGAAAAAGGAGCATTAGCATGGAAGAATTGTTTGCCAAGCTGCGGGAATACCTGAAAATGGAGGACGAAATACCCTTTGCGGAGTTCTCCGCCTATTACCGCGACGTGCTGGCCGAGTTTATGGCCAACTACAAGGAATACGACAAAGAGGCGCTGTTAAAAGCCGAGGCCATAACCACCGTGGTGGCGGCCAACGCGATAGACCGCGGCAAGGCCAAGGACGCCAACGCCAAAAAATATAAAAAGATCGCGGAGAAGCTCTCCTTCTGGGCCGAGGCGATCGAGCTAAGGCTGGATAAAGAACACGGCATGGCCAAAAACGCCGTCGATCAGGAGATCGACAAGCTGCTGGCCGACGTTTAAGCGGCCGGCAGCCAAGGAGAAGCTATGCGATTGCGGCATATTCCCGGCAGCCGGGAGAAATTGCAGCAGCAGCCGCAGCTGGTGCTGACGCCGGAGACGGCTCCCGCCGGCGGCTGGCGCGAGTTCTTTGCGGCCCGCGGCGCGGCGGGCGCTAAGCTCTGCCTGGAGATCGGCTGCGGCCGGGGGCGCTTCTGCAACGACCTGGCCCGGCACAACCCTGGGCTGCTGGTGGTGGGGCTGGAGCTGCATGAAGACGTTTTGGCCCGCGCGCTGGAGAAATTGGAGCAAAACGCCGTGCCAGCGCCCAATCTGGCGCTGCTCTGGCAGGACGCGGCCAGGCTTGCGGCGAGCTTCGCGCCCGGCGAGGTGGACCGCGTTTATCTGAATTTCTCCGACCCGTGGCCGAAGAAAAAGCACGCCAAACGCCGGCTGACCGCGCCCGCTTTTTTGGCCGTATACGCCGGGATATTGGCGAAGTCAGGCGAGCTTTGGCTGAAGACCGATAACCCAGGCCTGTTTGCCTGGTCGGCGGATCAGCTGCTGGCGGCGGGCTGGCGGCTGCGCGATATCGATTATAACTATCCTCCTGCCGGGGCGGCGGAGGACGAAATAACGGAATACGAAAGCCGCTTTCGGGCCAAGGGCCAGCCGATCTTTCGGCTCTGCGCCAGGCCGCCGGCGGCAAAAGACGATTTTGAGGTGAAACCAATGCGATATATCAGCACCAGAGGCAAGGCCGAGCCGGTTGCGGCATCGGCGGCGATCAGCCGGGGCATAGCGCCGGACGGCGGGCTTTTTGTGCCGGAGGAGCTGCCGCGCTTCCCCTACGGCTGGGCGGAGCTTTGCGCCATGAGCTATCAGACGCTGGCGGAAAAGGTGCTGGGGCTTTATCTGACGGATTATAAGCCGGAGCGGCTGCACGAGATCGTGGCGGCGGCCTACGGCGATAATTTTGCCGACCCGAAGATCGCGCCGCTGGCGCGGCTTTCCAACGGCGTGCATATTTTGGAGCTTTGGCACGGCCCGACGGCTGCTTTTAAGGATATGGCTCTGCAAATTCTGCCCCGGCTGCTGACCGAGGCGGAGCAGATAGCCGGCGACGCGCATGAGGTCGATATTCTGGTGGCCACTTCCGGCGATACCGGCAAGGCCGCGCTGGAGGGCTTCAAAAACGTGCCGGGCGTAAAAATAATCTGCTTTTATCCCGCCGGCGGCGTCAGCCGGGCGCAATATCTGCAAATGGCGACGACCGACGGCGCGAACACGTACGTCTGCGCCGTTAAGGGCAATTTTGACGACTGCCAGACGGGCGTTAAGCGCATTTTCGGTGATCCCGCGCTGGCCGCGCGGCTGGCGGCGACGGGGCGGACTTTTTCCTCCGCCAATTCTATCAACTGGGGGCGGCTCTGCCCGCAGATCGTCTATTATTTCTGGAGCTATGCGGAGCTGCTGCGGCAGGGCAGCCTGGCGCCCGGCGAGGCGTTCAACGTGGCCGTGCCGACGGGCAACTTCGGCAACATTCTGGCCGCCTATTACGCGCGCTGCATGGGGCTGCCGATAAAACGCCTGATCTGCGCCAGCAACAGCAACAAGGTGCTGGCCGATACGCTTTCCTCCGGCGTTTACGACCGGCGGCGGGATTTCGTTAAGACCACCAGCCCCAGCATGGATATTTTGATCAGCAGCAATTTTGAGCGCTTCTATTACGCGATGACCGGCGGCGACGCGGCCAAGGTGCGCGAGGCCTACGCGGCGCTGGATAAAGAGGGCGCTTTTACGGCGGACGTTACAGCCGTGGCCAACTGGCGGCAGGTGATCTCCGGCGGCTTTGCGGCGGAGGCGGACGTGGCGGCCACGATACGCAGCTTTTTTGCGGCGGAAAATTACGCGCTGGATCCGCACACGGCGGTGGCCGTAAAAGTATATGAGAATTACGCCGCGGCAAGCGGCGATACCGCGCCGGTGGTCATAGCCTCCACGGCCAGCCCGTTCAAATTCGGGCGGGCGGTGCTGGCGGCGCTGGGCGAAGAAATTGCCCCGGACGCGGCGGAGGAAGAAGTGCTGCGGCGGCTCGCCAATAAGATCGGCCGGCCGGTGCACCGCGCTCTGGCCGGGCTGGAGGAAAGGCCAATACGACATGATATCGAAGTGAGCCCGGCGGATATGCCGGCGCTGGTGGCGGATATTTTGCAGCTTTAGCTTTTAAGGTATACGGAGGTTTTGATGATGCAGAAGGTTTTGATCGTTATGGGCAGCGATTCCGACCTGCCCGTTATGCAGGACGCGGCCAAGGTGCTGGACGAGCTTAAAGTGCCGTATGAAGTGCGGATATCTTCCGCCCACCGCGCGCCGCAAAAGACGGCGCAGCTGGCGGCTGGCGCGGCGGCGGCCGGATTTGGCGCGATCATCGCAGGTGCCGGCGGCGCGGCGCACTTGGCCGGGGTGATCGCGGCGGAGACGACGCTGCCGGTCATCGCCGTGCCGATAAAATCGGGCGCTTTGGCCGGGCTGGACGCTCTGCTGGCTATGGTGCAGATGCCCTCCGGCATACCCGTGGCCACGGTGGCTATCAACGGGGCGAAAAACGCGGGTATTTTGGCGGCGCAGATGCTGGCTCTGGCCGACGGCGAGCTGGCCGGGCGGCTGGCAGCTTTTAAGGCGGATATGCTGGCCGGCGTCGAGGCCAAGGACGCGAAGCTGCAGGAGCTTGGCGTGGCCGGTTATCTGGCCGATAAGTAAGAGCCGGGCAAATCAAATACGAACTGGAGGCGGCGCCGTGATCGCACGTTATACCCTGCCGGAAATGGAAAAGATATGGTCGGACGAGAACCGCTTGCAGCAGATGCTGCAGGTGGAACTTTACGCCTGCGAGGCGATGAAGGATTCCGGCAAGCTGGACGCGGAAAGCTATGAGGAGATCGTGCAGCGCGCAAGCGTGGACGTGCAGCGCGTCAAAGAGATCGAGGAGGTCACGCGGCATGACGTGGCGGCCTTTCTGGAGGCCGTGGCCGAGCAGGTGGGAGCGGAAAATTCCAAGAACCTGCACTGGGGGCTGACCTCGTCCGATATCGTCGATACCGCGATGGCGGTGCAGATGAAGCAGGCGGTGGATCTGATCATCGGCAAGCTCTATCAGCTGCGCGACATCGTGGCGGAGCTGGCGAAAAAACATAAATACACCCTGATGGTGGCCCGTACGCACGGTATCCAGGCCGAGCCGACCAGCTTCGGCATGAAGATGCTGGTTTGGGTCATGGAGCTGGACCGCACGATCAACCGCGTGCAGCAGGCGCAAAGCGTGGTGGCCGTCGGCAAAATCTCCGGCGTGACGGGGCTTTACGCCCACATCGAGCCGTTTATCGAGGAGCACGTCTGCCGCCGGCTGGATCTGCGTCAGGCCACGGCCAGCTCGCAGATATTGCAGCGCGACCGTCACGCCGAGCTGCTGCTGGTGCTGGCGCTGCTGGGCTCCACGCTGGATAAATTCGCGGTGGAGATCAGAACGCTGGAGCGCACGGAGATCCGGGAGCTCAGCGAGAGCTACCAGCCGGGCATGATCGGCGCGAGCGCCATGCCGCACAAGATCAATCCCGTTAAGGCGGAGCGCGTGAGCGGCCTTTCCCGGATACTGCGGGGCAACGCCGTGGCCGCGCTGGAGGACGTGCCGCTTTGGGACGAACGCGATTACACCCACGCCCCGGCGGAGCGCGTGATCATTCAGGATAGCTGCTGCCTGGCGGATTTTATGCTGCAGCAGATGATCGACACGCTGACCACGATCAACGTGAACCACGAGCAAATGGAGGATAACCTCGACCTGACGCGGGGGCTCATCTTCTCGCAGCGGGTGCTGATAACCCTGCTGGAGCGGGGCGTGCCGCGCAAAAAGGCTTATGAGATGGTGCAGCGAAACGCCATGCGGTCTTATAACGAGCGCACGGATTTTGCCTACGAGCTGCTGCAGGACGAAGAGATCATGACGTTTATCGCGCCGGACGAGCTGGACAGCCTGTTCGACTACGAATATTATCTGCGGAACATAGATTACGTTTACAAGCGGGCCGGGATATTTTAAGGAGCTGAACTTTGATGAGCAAGGACTGCATTGTCTTAGATGCGCAGACCCCCGGAGACGAGCTGCACGAGGAGTGCGGCGTCTTTGGGATATACGACGCCACGGGCCAGACGGACGTGGTGCAGAAAACCTACATGGCGCTATACGCGCTGCAGCACCGCGGCCAGGAGAGCTGCGGCATCGCCGTGCTGGATCATGGCGCGGTCTCGCTGCACAAGGATCTCGGCCTGGTGCCGGACGTTTTTACGCGGGAGAACCTGACGGAGCTCGGCCAGGGGCAGATCGCTATCGGCCACACGCGCTATTCCACCACCGGCCAGCCCTATCGCTTCAACGCCCAGCCGATATTTTTGCGGCATTATAAGGGCCTGTTGACGCTGGCGCATAACGGCAATCTGGTGAACACGCCGGAGCTGAAGCAGAAGCTGGAGAACAAGGGCGTCACCTTCACGGCCACCAGCGACACGGAGGTCATCGCCTCGGTCATCATCGAGGAGTGGCTGCAGACCGAAACGCTGGAGGAGGCTATGGAGATCGCCATGTTCCGGCTGAAAGGCGCGTATTCGCTGGCGCTGGCCTGCGGCGATAAGCTGCTGGCGGTGCGCGACCCGCAGGGCTTCCGCCCGCTTTGTCTGGGCAAGCTCGGCCCGGCCTGGCTGGTGGCCTCGGAATCCTGCGCGCTGGAGTGTATCGGCGCGGAATTCGTGCGGGATATCCGCCCCGGCGAGATCGTGGCGATCGACGCGAACGGCCCCAGAAGCATCACCACGCATTGCGATAAGAACCCCGGCGGTATCTGTATCTTTGAATATTGTTATTTTGCCCGGCCGGATTCCACTATCGAGGGCGTTTCGGTGCACCGGGCGAGGTTAAGAGCCGGGCGTATGCTGGCGCAGGATTACCCGGTGGAGGCCGACGTGGTGGTCGGCGTGCCGGACAGCGGCCTGGACGTGGCGCTGGGCTACGCGCAGGAATCCGGCATACCCTACGGCGTGGGCTTCATCAAGAACCGCTATATTGCGCGGACGTTTATCCAGCCGACGCAGGGCCAGCGGGAAAATTCCGTGAAGATCAAGCTGAACGCCCTGCGCGAGACGGTGGCGGGCAAGCGCGTGATCATGGTGGACGATTCTATCGTGCGCGGCACCACCAGCAAGCGCATCGTGGAGATACTGCGCGAGGCCGGGGCGGTGGAGGTGCACGCCCGTATCGGTTCGCCGCCGTTTAAGCACAGCTGCTATTTCGGCACGGACGTCGATACGCCGGAAAATCTGATCGCCAACCGCAAAACGCTGGAGGAGATCGCGCGCGACATCAACGTGGACAGCCTCGGCTATCTGAAGGCCGAGCACTTCCCCGAAATGATCAGGGAATGTCCGTATAAATACTGCGAGGGTTGCTTCACCGGCGTATATCCCATCGCCGTGCCCAAGCAGCACAGCAAGGATCAGGAGCGCTTCAAATTCAATATTACGGAATAAGGCGGATTCGCAAAAGGAGAGGATCGACTTATGGCAATATCCTATAAAGACGCCGGCGTGGACATTGACGCGGGCAATCTGGCGGTGCAGAAGATGAAGGGCTTCGTGCAGAGCACCTACCGCCCGGAGGTCTTGACCGATCTGGGCAGCTTTGCCGGGCTTTTCCAGCTGGACATAAAAAAATACCCCGAGCCGGTGCTGCTCTCCGGCACCGACGGCGTGGGGACGAAGCTAAGGGTGGCGCAGCTTTTGCATAAGCACGACACCGTTGGTATCGACGCGGTGGCCATGTGCGTGAACGATATCCTGGTGCAGGGGGCGGAGCCGCTGTTCTTTCTGGATTATATCGCCGTGGGCAAGCTGGACCCCGACCGCGTGGCGGCTATCGTTAAAGGCGTGGCCGAGGGCTGCCGGCAGAGCGGCTGCGCGCTGATCGGCGGCGAAACGGCGGAAATGCCCGGCTTCTATCCCGACGAGGATTACGATATCGCGGGTTTTGCCGTCGGCGTGGCGGATAAAAGCAAGATTTTGACCGGCGATAAGGTGGCGGCGGGCGACGTGCTGATCGGCCTGCCTTCCACCGGCCTGCACAGCAACGGCTTCTCGCTGGCGCGGCGCGTGCTGCTGCCGGACGAGGCCGCGGCGGCAAAATATGAAGAATCGCTCGGTCAGACTATCGGCGAGGCGATGCTGACGCCCACCCGCATTTACGTTAAGGATATCCTGCCGCTGTTTGGCAGCGTAGATATCCACGGTATGTGCCATATCACGGGCGGCGGCCTGCTGGAGAACCTGCCCCGCGTTTATGCGGCGGAGCTTTGCGCCCGCATAGACGGCAGCGCCTGGCAGCGCCCCGCTATCTTCGACCTGCTGCAAAAGCGCGGCGATATTCCGACTATGGAGATGTTCCGCGTGTTCAATATGGGCGTCGGTTACGTTATCATCGTGCCGGCAGCCGAGGCGGCAAAGGTGCTGGCGGCCTGCCCGGACGGCGTGGTCATCGGCCAAATGGCGCGGCGCGGCGCGGACGAGCCCGGCGTGATCATCGAATAAACGGGAGGGCGTTATGCAGAAATTAAAGATCGGCGTTTTGGCCTCCGGCAGCGGCAGCAATTTGCAGGCTATCATCGACGCGGCGGCCGCGGGGACGCTGCCGGCCGAGGTCGTTATGGTGCTTTCCGATAAGCCGGACGCCTACGCTCTGGCTCGGGCCGACGCGGCCGGTATCATGACGGCGGTGGTGGAGCCCAAGGAATACGCTTCCCGCGAGGAATACGACGCGAAGCTGGTGAAGCTCTTGCAGCTGGCCGGGGCGGACACGGTGGCGCTGGCGGGGTATCTCCGCATCGTCACCCCCGTGCTGCTGGAGGCCTTCCCTCAGCGGGTGCTGAATATCCACCCGGCGCTGCTGCCGGCCTTTCCGGGGCTGCACGCGCAGCGGCAGGCGTTTGAGCACGGCGTTAAGGTGGCAGGCTGCACGGCGCATTTTGTGGACAGCGGCCTGGACAGCGGCCCCATTATCCTGCAAGCGCCCGTCCCCGTGCTGGAGGACGACGACGCGGACAGTCTGGCGGCGCGCATTTTGGAGCAGGAGCACATCATCTTTCCGCTGGCGCTGCGGCTGCTGGCGGAGGGCAAGCTCAGCGTCGAGGGCCGGCGCGTCTATATAGCCGACTGACAAAAAGCAAATTTGGCGAGGAGGAAATTTCATGGTATCCAGAAGAGCGATCATCAGCGTTTCGGATAAGACCGGCGTGTTGGATTTTGCCCGGGCGCTGGTGGATTTGGATTTTGAGATCGTATCCACGGGCGGCACGTATAACGCTATCCACGCGGCGGGCATACCCGTCACCTACGTGAGCGAGGTCACGGGCTTTCCGGAGATATTGGACGGCCGCGTGAAAACGCTGAACCCCTATATCCACGGCGGCATTTTGGCGATGCGCACGCCCGAGCATCTGGCGCAGTTAAAAGAGCATAACATCACCCCGGTCGACCTGGTGGCGGTGAATCTCTATCCCTTCCGCCAGACGGTGGCCAAACCGGACGTAACGCTGGCCGACGCGATCGAAAATATCGACATCGGCGGGCCCTCTATGGTGCGCGCGGCCGCCAAAAACAATAAATACGTGGCTATCGTCACCGACCCGGCGAAATATCCGGAGGTGATCGAGCGCTTAAAGAACGGTACGCTGGACGAAGCCTACCGGCTGGAGCTGGCGGCGGCGGCCTTCCGCCACACGGCCGAATATGATGCGTTTATTTCGACTTATTTGCAGAACATCACCGGCACGGCGGAGAAATTCCCCCAGAACCTTTTGCTGCTGGGCGAGAAAAAGGCCGAGCTGCGCTATGGCGAAAACGCGCAGCAGCAGGCCGTGCTGTACAGCCGCTTCGGCGACGACGCGGACGGCGTGGGCAGCGCCAAACAGCTGGCCGGGCTGCCGCTTTCCTACAACAACACGCTGGATCTGGACGCGGCGCTGGAGCTGGTGCGGGAATTCGACCGCCCGGCGGCGGCTATCATCAAGCACACCAATCCCTGCGGGCTGGCGCTGGCGGATAATTTGGCCGAGGCATATAACCGAGCCTATCAGGGCGACACGCTGGCGGCCTACGGCGGTATCGTGGCGGTGAACCGCCCGGTGGACGCCGACACCGCCCGCGAAATGACGGCCACGTTCTTAGAGGCCGTGATCGCGCCCGGCTTCTCCGAGGCGGCGCTGGCGATATTTGCGGCCAAGCCGCACCTGCGCCTGCTCACGGTGGGCGACGGCAAGAGTTTGGCCGCGCCGCACCCGCGTATCAACTTCTATCAGGTGCATAACGGCATTTTGCTGCAGGAAAACGATATGCAGAACCCGGCGGACGAAGAAATGAAAGTGGTGAGCAAACGGCAGCCGACCGAGGCGGAGCTGCGGCAGATGCAGTTTGCCATGACGGTGGCCAAGCACGTGAAATCGAACGCCGTGGTGCTGGCCAACGCTTATCAGGTGGTCGGCGTGGGCGCGGGCCAGATGAGCCGCATAACCTCCATAGAAATGGCGTTTAAGGTGGCGCAGCAGCGCACCTTCGGCGCGGTTCTGGCCTCCGACGCGTTCTTCACCTTCCGCGACGTGGTGGACGCCTGCGCCAAGCGGGGCGTTTCGGCGATAATCCAGCCGGGCGGCTCTATCTATGACGACCATTCTATCGCGGCGGCGGACGAAGCCGGCATCGCCATGGTGTTCACCGGCGTGCGGCATTTCCATTATTGAGCCGAAAGCGGCTGAAATGAGGTGAAACGATGAAAATATTGGTGGTGGGCGGCGGCGGCCGCGAACACGCTATCGTCTGGAAGCTGGCGCAAAGCCCGCTGGCCACGGAGATATATTGCGCCCCCGGCAACGCCGGCATAGCCCAGCTGGCCGATTGCGTGAACATCGCGGCGGAGGATATAGATTCTCTGCTGGATTTCGCGCTGGCGGAAAATATCGAGCTTACTGTGGTCGGCCCGGAGGCGCCGTTGGCGCTGGGCATCGTGGATAAATTTACGGCGGCGGGGCTTAAGATATTCGGCCCCTCGCAGGCCGCGGCGCTGATCGAGGGCAGCAAGGAGCTGGCCAAGCAGATCATGACGAAGTACGGCATACCCACGGCCAAATACCGCAGCTTTGCGGATAAAGAGGCGGCGCTGGCCTACGTGCGGGAGCAGGGCGCGCCCATCGTGGTGAAGGCGGACGGGCTGGCCGCCGGCAAGGGCGTGGTGGTGGCCGAAACTCTGCCCCAGGCCGAGCAGGCGGTGGAGGATATGCTCTCCGGCAATGCGTTCGGCGCGGCGGGGGCAAAAGTGGTCATCGAAGAATATCTGACGGGCGAGGAGGTCAGCGTGCTGGCCTTCACCGACGGCTATACCGTGCTGCCGATGGTCTCGGCGCAGGATCACAAGCGCGCCTTCGACGGCGACAAGGGCCCGAACACCGGCGGCATGGGCGCGTATTCCCCCGCCCCGGTGTATACGCCGGAAATGGCGGAAACCGTGCTGCGCGACGTTTTGCAGCCCGCGGTGGACGGCCTGCGCGCCGAGGGCAGGCTCTATAAGGGCGTGCTTTACGCCGGGCTGATGGTAACGCCGGACGGCGTAAAGGTGCTGGAATTCAACGCCCGCTTCGGCGACCCGGAAACGCAGGCGGTGCTGGCGCGGCTGCAATCCGACCTGGTGGAGATAATGCTGGCGGTGGTGGAAGGCCGGCTGGCGGAAAAAACGCTGGCCTGGTACGATGACGCGGCCGTCTGCGTGGTCATCGCTTCCGGCGGCTACCCCGGCCATTACGCTAAGGGGCAGGAGATCACCGGGCTGGACGACGATATGCCGGACACCTACGTTTTCCACGCCGGAACGGCCTACGCCGGGCCGAAGATCGTGGCCAACGGCGGCCGCGTGCTGGGCGTTACGGCGCGCGGGGCGGATATCCGCCAGGCGATCGAGCGCGCCTACGCGCGGGCGGATAAGATAAGCTATGCGGGCTGCTTCTGCCGCCGCGATATCGGCCACCGCGCCTTGGAGAGAATAGAAAAATAATAAATTTGCGGCATAATTTTCGCCGCGGCGGCAAAGCCTTTATAAGGAGGGAAAACCAATGACGACTTACGACCGCAAGGTGCTGCACAAAATGAGCTACGGCCTTTACGTGGTGACGACGGAATTTGCGGGCCGGGTAAACGGCCAGATCGCCGACGCCGTGATGCAGGTGAACGCCGCGCCGCGCCAGACGGTGGCGCTTAGCCTGAATAACGACAATTTTACCACCGAGCTGATCAAGCAGTCGGGCCGGATAGCGATCTCGATCATCTCGCAGAACTATGACCCGGCGCTGATCGCCAATTTCGGCCTGCAGAGCGGGCGGGACGCGGACAAATTCGCGGCCTTCCCCGCGAAGCTGACCGAAGGCGGTCTGCCCTATTATGAAGGCCCGGGGTTCTGCGGCTGGCTGGCCGGTCCGGTCATCGAGCGGCTGACGGTGGGCAGCCACACGATATTCGTGATGGCGGCGGAGGAAGGGCAGCCCGGCGTTGACGCCGAACCGCTGCTCTACGCCGATTATCTGGCGAAGAAAACGCGCCCGCAGGCGGAGGCCGCGCCTGCTCCCGCCCCGGCGGGGGATAAGCCGCGTTGGCGCTGCCGGGTCTGCGGTTACGTTTACGAGGGCGAGCTGCCGCCGGATTACCGCTGCCCGATCTGCGGCGTGGGCGCGGATATGTTCGAGCGCATCTAAACGCCGCCGATGGAATACGTTTATATGCTGGAATGTGCGGACGGCACGCTTTACACGGGCCTGGCCGCCGATCCGGCCGAGCGCGCGGCCAAACATAACGCCGGGCGGGGCGCCAAATACACCCGCTCGCGTCTGCCGGTGCGGCTGGTTTGGCAGCAGCGTCTGCCCAGCGAGCATTTGGCGCGGCGGGCGGAGGTGCTGCTGAAGCGGCTGCCGCGGCGGCTAAAGCTCCAGCTGGCGGCGGGCGAGATCACTTTGAGCGAGGCTTGCCCCCGGCTGTTTGCGGAAAAGGAGGCGGCAAAATGTTAGTTAGACCGAACGAGGAGAGAGCGGCTTATCTGGATAATCAGTTCGAGGCGGATCTGCTGCGGCAGGCGCTGCGGGACGAAGGTATCCCCGCGCTGATCGAATCCAACACGACGACGGCCTACGGCGATCTGTTCCAGGCCAGCGACGGCTGGGGCGCGGTCTACGCCGAGCCGAAGCATCACGCCCGGATACAGAGCCTGCTCCAAGAGATACGCGATGCGGCGGCGGCCACGCCGTCGGCGGACGAGGAGGGCTGAACATGGCTTTTACGCCGGAATTTATCGCGGAAATGATGCGTCTGGCCGTGGCGGAGGCCGCGGCAGGGGCGGCGGCTGGCGAGGGCGGCCCTTTCGGCGCGGTGGTGGTGGATGCGGCGGGGCAGCTGCTGGCGGCGGCGCATAACCGCGTTTTGGCCGGGCATGACGCGACGGCCCACGCCGAGGTGGAGGCGATACGCCGGGCGGGCGAAAAGCTCGGCACGCACGACCTTTCCGGCTGCACGCTGTTTACTTCCTGCGAGCCCTGCCCGATGTGCCTGGCCGCTATCATCTGGGCGAATATCCGGCAGGTGTATTTCGGCGGCACGCGGGAGGACGCGGCGAAGATCGGCTTCCGCGACGCGGCCATTTATGATTATCTGGCGGGCGATAACGCGCTGGATCTGCATATCGAGGCGCTGGACGCGGCGGACTGCCGCCGTTTGTTCGCGGCCTATCAGGCGGAGCGGCGCGAGATGTATTAAACACAAAATTCTGCGCGGGGCGCAGCAAAGGGAGGGGTTTCCATGTTGGTATTGACGGAGAAGAAGCAGGGCGTGGGCTGGCTGACGCTGAACCGGCCGCAGGCGCTGAACAGCCTGACGGCGGAGCTGGCGGCGGATATCGTGACGGCGGTGGACGAGCTGGCGGCCGACCCGGAGGTGCGCGTGCTGGTGGTAAGCGGCGCGGGGCGGGCCTTCTGCGCGGGCGGCGATCTGGGGTCGCTGAAGGCTCTGACGGACGAAAAGGCCGCGGCGGCTTTTGTGACGGCCTGCGGCAAGACCAGCGCCGCGTTTTGTAACTGCCCGAAGCCGGTCATCGCCATGGTAAACGGCGTGGCGGCGGGCGCGGGCTTCAATCTGGCGCTGGCCTGCGATATCGTTTTGGCGGCGGCCGGGGTCAAATTCATTCAGAGCTTCAGCAACATCGGCCTGGCGCCGGATTGCGGCGGCCATTATCTGCTGCCCCGCGCCGTGGGCAGCTGGCGCGCCAAGCAGCTGATGTTCGACGCGGCGCCCGTAACGGCGGAGCAGGGCCTGGAGATCGGCTTCGTGAACGCCGTCTATCCGGCGGAGGAGCTGGCGGCAAAAACCACAGCCTATGCCGAAAACCTGGCCAAACGCGCCCCGCTGGCGCTGGCCGGCTGCAAGAAGCTGCTGAACGAGGGCGGCAATTACAGCCTGGCGGAAATGCTGGCCGCCGAGGCCGAGCTGCAGGGCCGCCTGGTGGTGAGCGCCGACTGCAAGGAGGGCCTGGCCGCCTTTGCGGAGAAACGCCCGGCTAACTTCCAGGGCAAATAAAGCCGGCCGTCTTGGCGGCCGCGATAGCAACGCATAGAAAAACGCCGTCCCGGTGGCTTCTCCCGTAAATCGGGGGGCGGCTGCGGGCGGCGTTTTATGTATTTATAAAAAAACATTGTGCGGACGTGGCACTTTGGCCTTTTGCAGGGTATTAAAGGTTTGAGGGACAAAAAGTTATTAGCCGGGAGGTGTTCGTAATGTTAAACTTGAAAAGCGCGGCGAGGTGTTTTGCGGCGATCTTGCTGCTCGTCTGCTGCTGGCTGGCTCTGCCCGGCGCGGCGTGGGCGGCCGCGGCGGCGGGGGAAGTGCCGGTGTATTTCGTCGACGATGATTTCGTCACCGTCGTCAGCGACGAGCAGGGTATCGGGGTGAACACGCCGCTGGCCGGATACAGCGCCAACGCTATCGCGCGCGACGGCACGACGTATCTGCCGCTGCGGGAGATATCGGAGCGGCTGGGGGCCGCCGTGGCGTATGACGGCGCGACCAAAACGATCACGATCAGCAGTGGCGGCTCGACGCTTTCTCTGCAAGCGGGGTCTCTCACAGCCACCCGCCGAAACGCCGACGGCACGGTGGACGCTATCCCAATGGCGCAGCCCGTGCTGACGCTCTCTGGCATATCCTACGTGCCGCTGCGCACGGCGGGCACGGTGCTGGGACAAGAGGTCGAATACCTGCCGAACACCAAGGGCGTGATAATTTATCGCACGGCCGCCGAGCGGCTGCTGCTGGCCCGCACGGCGGCGCTGGATCTGCCCAATGGCCACGGCTTTTTCTGGGACACTTATCGGGGCGGCGTGGACAAGGAAAACGTGGTCGAATTTCCGCTGGGCGAGAGCGATAGAATGATAATAACCCGGGTGGAAGGATATAATATAGACTCCTTTGATAATATTGCCAAGATCGACACCTATTATAAGGTGGAGCATGGCGATATGGTCGTTTTGGGGCAGCGGCGGCTCGACGCCAACGGCGCGATCGTCGAGCAGCGGGGCGAGCCTATACCCGTCTGGGCGGACGCCGTCCGTTACGTTAATATCAGGCCCAACACCTACCAAATGTGGGCCAGAGTAAGATCCGGCGGCACTTATCTGCCGGACGCCGACCTTCGCTATCGCATGCTTGGCAGAGAAATAAACAAATACGGTTACGTCCCTGCCAGCGACGAGGATCCCCATTTCACCAGCCGCCTGATCATTCTGCCGGAGGAAATGGCTCTGCTTGAGGCGGCAGAAGGCGGCGAATATTCTGCTGTTACTGGGACGCCGGCGGGCCTGAACATAACGCAATATCGCGTCGACAAACGAAACACGGCTACGCTGACCGACGCCAACGGGGCGCAGACGGCCGTGCCCATAACGCTATCCCGGCTCAACGCGCCGCTGCAGGACGGCAAATTATACGTTCTGGTGCGCGAGCTGGCCGACCCTCTGGGCGCTGCAACGTGGTATGACGAAGCCACGCACAAGGCCCGCCTCACTTATAACGGCCAAACGTGGGAGCTTTCGCCGGGCAGCCAGCCACTGGACGAGGTCTGCAAGATGCTGGGGCTGGGGTATAAGTATCTGCCCGAGGCCGACAGCGTCGTCGTTTACAGCTCTGAAAACGAGCGGTTGCAGCTGACGCGGCAGGCGGCGCTTTGTCTGCCCCGAGATCTCAGCCGTGGCACGGCGCTGACAGGGACGGGGCAGCCTTCGTATACGTTCGAGTTCCCGCTCGGCGAGTGCGACCGCGTGATCGTCACGCACCCGGCGGATATCGCGACCTATTATCAGGTGGCAGACGGCAAACTGGTCGCTTTGGGCCAACGGCAGCTTGCCGCCAACGGCGCGGCGGCCGCAGAGTGGGGCGAAGCGATACCCGCTTGGCCGGACGCCGTGCGCTATGAGTATAACTCCGGCGAGGTCAAGTGCAGCGTAAGGAGCGGGGGCGCGTACCTGCGGGAGCTGGCTTGCAGCTATACGGTGGCTTGGCCCTCGAGCGGCAACGATTATCTGCTGGCCATACCGGGAGAAGCGGAGCTGCTGGCCGCGGCAAACGGCGGCAAATAAGGCTCGTGGAAAAATTTATCTAACGGCGAACAAAAAGCCGGCTGACCTTTTTGGGCCAGCCGGCTTTGCTTAATGCGCGGTGTCGGGTTCGCTTGGCTGCGCGGCGCGCTCCGTTTTTACGTTTTGCCAGAACATCAGCAGCGCTACGCCGATGATGATCGCGTAGCCCAGCCAGCTCAGCAGATCCGGCAGCTGGCCGAACATCACGAAGCCCAGCAGGGCGGCGAAGATGACCGTGGTGTATTCGTAAGCGGAGATCTCGCGCGAGGGAGCTTTGGCATAGCCGCTGGTCAGGCAGAACTGCGCGCCGGTGGCGGCCAGCCCGGCCGCCAGCAGATAAGCCAGCTGAGCGCCGGTCATGGGGCAATAGTTGAAAAGCAGCTGCGGCAGCATGAAGACGCAGGAGACCAGCGAATAGGAAAATACGACGACGGCCTGGCTGACGCCCCGCTGCGTCAACCAGCGGACGGTGGTGTAGGCCGCGCCGGTTGCGATGCCGCCGATAAGCCCTATCACCGCCGGGCCGGAGGTGAGCGCCGCCGCGCCGGGGCGGATAATGCAGAGCGCCCCCAGAAACGCCACGCCCACCGAGGCGGCCTGCAGACGGGTCAGCCCCTCGCGGAGGAACAGCCACGAGAGCAGCAGCGTGGCGAAGGGGGAAAGGCGGCTCAAAATCGTGGCGTCGGCCAGCAGCATGTGATCCACCGCGTAGAAATTGGCCGTCATGCCGATAGTGCCCAAGACCGCCCGCAGCAGCAGGCCGGGCAGGTTGCGCACGGAGTTTTGCAGCGCCGGCTTTTCCTTCCAGAGCACCAGCGCGGCCAGCGGCACGGAGACGACGTTGCGGAAGAAGCACTTCTGCGCCACGGGCAGGTCGCCGGCCTGCCGGGCCAGCGCGTTCATCAGCGCGAAGAAAAAGGCCGAACCCAAGATCGCCAAAACGGCCTGCGTTTTCTGGCTGAGGCGGAGCGATACGGTTTGCGTTGGCCGCGCGGTGCGGGTGAGTTGAATACTGGTCATGTTTATCCCAACCTTTCGTTTTTGGTTAAGTTAAGCATAACACGCTGTTGACTATTTGTAAAATATATATATAATATAATAAAGATAAGTTTTGCAAATATGTTGCGGGGAGTGAGTCTGATGTCTGACGATATCTGGGGCATGGAGCTGGAGTTCAGGGATATCGAGTACGTCGATACGATCATAAAATGCGGCGGGGTCTCCAAGGCGGCCGAGGCGCTGCACATCACGCAGCCCGCGCTGAGCATTTACGTAAAAAGTCTGGAGCAGCGGCTGGGGCTGGCCCTGTTCAGCCGCGTGGGGAGAAATATGTTCCCCACCTATGCCGGCGTTTGCCTGGCGGAGCAGGGGCGGGAGCTGCTGCTGCAGCGCGGCAGCCTGCAGCGCCGCCTGAACGACATCAAAAACCAGCGCGGCGGCCTGCTGCGCGTCGGTTTCAGCTCCATGCGCGGCGTGTCGTTCCTGCCGGTCATGCTGCAAAACTTCCGGCAGCGCTACCCCGAGATCGAAGTGCGGTATCAGGAGCAAAACATAGACAAGCTGGAGCAAATGCTGCTGCATAACGAGCTCGACGTGGCCTTTTTCGATCTGGTGGACCGGCACGAAAGGCTGGAATACGAGCACATCTTTCTGGATACCGTCGTGCTCTATATGTCGAAGGCAACGGCGGCGGCTTGCAGCGCGAAGCGGCGCGCCGGCTATCCGCACCCCTGGGTGGATATCCGCGAGCTGGCCGGGCAGCCCTTTATCCGCAACTTCCCCGAGCAGAACACCGAGCGCATCGTGCGGCAGGTGTTCCGTGACTACGGCATCGCGCCAGAGACGGCCATGCGCGTGCGCAATCAGGTCACGTCTATCAGCCTGGCGGCTTACGGCTACGGCGTGTATATCGCGCCGCAGTTTTTCGTCAACAATCTGGCGCAGCCCCTGCGCCCGGCCCTGCTCTCCTTCGGCGAGACGCCCACGCAATACGGCATCGAGTTCGTGGCGGCCACGGTGCGCGGCGGCTATGTGAGCCGGGCGGCGCAGAGCTTTATCCAGCTGGCCAAAGATGTGTACGGCTATGACCGGCGCGGCGGGCGCTGAGGTATATCCGGCAAAACGATACATATACCGGCAAAACAGAAAGCCGGCTGACCTTTTCGGGCCAGCCGGCTTTTGCTTTGTGTTTTTTATTCATACTCTCTGACGGAGAAATTCTCCACCGTCTCTGTGGTGTTGTTGACGTAGGCCGAGGCGATGGCCTTCATCTCGGCGCCGTATTGGTTGGTGATGGTGACGCCCACCTCAAACGTCCAGGAGCCGTCCACGCTTTGCGTATGCTCGCGCAGGTCGCTGAACCAATGGCATTCAAAGCCGTAGGGGAACATATGCTCGCCCACGTATTCAAAGGCGCGCCGGGCCTGATCCTCGCGCAGACCTTTTTCCGGCTCTTCCTTCGGCTTTTCTGCCGGCTCGTCCGCTGGTTTTTCGGCCTCGGCCGGCTCCTCGATCTCCGTGCCGTCGTTCGGGCGCGGCTCGGCGATCAGCTCCGGCCGCACTGTCTTATATTCGCCGACCTGGTCGAATGAGGACGTGTTGGCCGGCGTCGTTCCGTGCATATCCACGAAGTTGGAGATAGTGTAAACGCTGCCGTCAAACGTCACGTCCAGCCCGACGTCGAATTTGGTCTGCCAGCCGTATTTGATGAGCTTCAAATGATCGACGTGCCAGGTGTCCTCGCTGACGCCGCTCCAATCGCCCCAGTCGGTCACGTCGAAATAATAATCGTCTCTTTTGCCGCTGCTGTCGGCGTAGGAGTGGAATTTGCTCGGGTCTTCGTAGTTGCCGTCCGGGGTCAGAACGTCCAGCGCGAAGTAATTGGTTATGGCGCAGACGGCCGCTCGTTTGGCCAGTCGCACGTCAAAATTCGGCGTAATGGCGGGCTCTGCCGGCGTGGGCGGCGTTTCCTCCTCGTCAGCCTCCGCTTCCGTCGCATCTTCGTGGGAGGGGAAGGCGTGGTAGGTGATGACGACCTCCACGTCGTTGGGATACCATTCGCCGGCCGCGTATTCCGGGTCGCCGTCGACGGTCACGGTCTTCACTTCGCCTTCTTCGGCCAGCCAGCCGAACACCAGATCTTCGTCCGCCACCGTTTTGACGTTGGTGAAGCCGTTTTGGTCAAACTCCTTGGCCACGGAGTTATAGTTCCGCCCTTTTTGCACGTCGGCGGCGCTGGGCGTTTTGGCTTCGCCTGGGTGAGAGGCGGCGCTGTCCGTGCCCAGATAAAACAGCGCGGCGATCACGAGCAGGGCCGCGGCCGCCAGTATAATTATTTTTTTACGTTCCATAATAAAACTCTCCTGTCAGAATAGATTTGCGGCGCTTCAGAAAACGAAGGTAAACGTATAAAACACCACATAGAGCAAAAGCAGCACGAGGCAGGCTTTCAGCAGGCAACCAAGCATGGCGGCAGCTCCTTTCCTTAAATTTGCCGAAATTCCGGCTATTTGAGCAGAAACCTGACGAGCAGATACAGCCCCCAAAGCCCGCCGGTGAGAAATATCAGCAGGATATGCAGCAGAACCGTCAGGCAGCCGGGCTCTCTTGAAGACGCTATAAGCCATTCCTCCTTTCGCGGGCAGTTTTGCGCCCTAATATAGCGGTTGAAATTTTTGCGCTCGGCCAAGCCGACGAACGGGGTGTCGATATGTTACAAAACGTACCATTTATAATGTAACAAAATGTTACCCTAATGTCAAGGGGGTAATGTTGTGGAGGGCTTGAAAAAAATCAGAAAAAGCAAAAATCTCAGCCAGCAGAAGGTGGCGCTGGACTTGGATATCAGCCGGGAGGCGCTGTCTCACTATGAAAACGGCCGCCGCGAGCCGTCGCTGGAAATGCTGGTGAAAATGTCGCGCTATTTCAACGTATCTATAGATTATCTGATAACCGGCAGGGATTTTGCCCGGCGGTGATCGTCTTGCCGCGCCGATGAATAGGCAAAAAAACGGGCGCTCCCGGGGGAGCGCCTAACTCTGCACGATATACAGTTTCGTATAGCCCAGCCGCCGCAGCACCTGCGCCGCCGTCCGGCTGCGTTCGCCCGTCGTGCAATACAGCAAAATGCCGCGATCCGGCCCGGCCAGCCGCCGGATACCGCCGCCCACTCTTTCCACCGGCAGGGAGACGCTGCCCGGCAGATGCCCAGCCGCAAATTCCCGCGCGCTTCGCACGTCCAGAAGCAGCGCCCCGGCCGCCCGCAGACGCGCCGCTTCTGCCGCGTTTATCGTCCGCATGACCACACCCCTCCTCGCGTTTCGCGTTAAAATATTATATGCGAAAACGCTTGACACGGTGGGCGTTTGTTGCTATAATCTTTTATAGCGCGTGAGTCGGACGGGCCGGAGTAGCTCAATTGGCAGAGCAGCTGATTTGTAATCAGCAGGTTGCGGGTTCAAGTCCCATCTCCGGCTCCACAATTTAATATGGAGGGATTCCCGAGTGGCCAAAGGGGGCAGACTGTAAATCTGTTGTCTACGACTTCGATGGTTCGAATCCATCTCCCTCCACCAAGGTTGAGAAATCCGAACTTGATTCCAATAGGAAACGGGTTCGGATTTCTTGTGTATATCGAGGACATCGGGATATGAAACGGAGGCGGGCATATGCCCGCCTCATACGCATTTGTTTTCAAAGGCAATAACAATTATGTTTAGTGAACATGGTGGCGAGGGTGGAGCCGGTCAACATGGCTACACGAAAAGGGGGTGTTTTCCATTTGTCCGGCGCATGACTGCCTTAAAGTTGACGGCAGCGTATCCTTCGGGGATGACTCACCGGTCAGGAAAGACTTTTGAAAATGCTGTTTCTGTGGAAAACTGCTCCGCTCTTCTCTGGTCAAAAGGTCTGGCGTTTTTATTCGCAATCTGCTATAATTAAAATGTCAAATAATCACAAACAGGCTTCAATTTGCATTGTACGACGAATATGGTTTAGAGGAATATCATATAGAGGGGACTATTATAATGCCAGAAATAAAAGATGTCGAAAGTCTTGTGGCCGCTTCAGACAAAGTGATTAATCATGCCGGAAATATATTCAGTTGGTTTGAAAAGCCACACGAAGAGGCAAGAAGCTACTTAATTAAACTTATTGAGAATTCCGAGCTTGCACCAGAAGAGGCTTCTTCACTGATATATAATTCCCGAAAGCTTATCCGAGAATATGCCAATTCAAAAAGTATATACGAACAGGCAAAGAAGCGTTTCTCTAAGAACGCTGACGAGGAAGCAATTGACGAAGATTGGCTGCACTTCTTCTTCGACAAAGCGCAAAAGGTTTCAAATAAAGGGCTTCAGTTTATTTGGGCAAATCTTTTGGCAGGAGAATATAACAAACCTGGTTCGATTAGCAGAAAACTAATGCATATCATTTCAATCATGGATGCAAACAGCGCACATTCGTTTCAGACTATTTCACAATATGTTTTTATGCCAAAGCTGCTCTTTGAACCCAGGTATAGTACTGAAACAATTATTATTCCTGTTGGTTTTTATACTGATAGCTTTGACTTCCGTATGAAGGCGGAGAGGTGGCTAAAAAAGGATGGGTTTAATGACTATAGCAAAGTAGCCGGTGATGTTACCATGACCGAAGGAGAACTCAACGATTTGGAAAACCTTGGACTTGTCCAATGCGTTCAAGAAGCCAGTGTTAAGACTCCAGTGTTATATACATTGCCAAACAGCAGAACCGTGTGCATAGTGCCCAAGGACGATGATGAACTCCCATGCGGAAAATATGCCTTTACTTCAGAGGGAAATCAGTTATACTCTATTATTTGCCCGACAGGTAATGAGGCAGCACTGGCAATAACTATACATAATTTGCAAGAATTAAATTTGCGATTTGATATTACTTGATATGAAGTGCTTTGGAGCGAGCGGTAATAGTAAAATGGTGTAAATACTGGCTGATGCCACAACAGTAACACGAATTGGTATGGCCTCCTGCTCCAGTCTCTACATGTCCGGTTAGGCGCCCAGGTCCTTTACGGCGAATACATCGTCAGTGCCGATCCCACTCGTCGAGGTAGGCGTATTATATGTCGTTACAGTGTGTATCTTTGGGCTTCAATTCTTCTTATCGATTTGTGGTCGCACAAATGACAGGAGGTTATGCATGAGTATCACATTTGAACGCCAAGGCGGTGAGCTTATTCTAAAATTGGCCCCAGAACTCATTTCTACCCATGAAATACTTGAGGTGTTAAACAGGGGTGACGAGTGGCGAATCTCACATTCATTTTTCATTCAAAAAGAGCATTTTCGCCATGAGAACGCCGAGCAGAATGAACTTCAGTTTTGTATTGGCACCATTTATGATGAATACACGCTCATTGATAGCGATGTGCTGGGTACAAAACACAATTTTTACTTCGCCAATACTATAGAGTTGGCCAAACGTCATTTTGTCGCTTACCGCAACATATCAATTTTGGCAAAAATCGATTATATCGTAAATCAGGATGTATATATTGGCGGCGGTCATGCAGAAGGTTATCTACCATTTGAGACTTTTGAGGTTCTAATCAGTAAATTTCCAAAGACAGCAGAACTGAACTATTATGCCCATGCCAGAATTGCAGCGATCATAAAGGAATTCTATCCAGATGCAGAACAACACGAGATTCGTTTTGATAAATATGTGAAGCAGCAGGAAAAGAGCTTGTCCGCTATTTTTTCACAAAATGTCCGGACTGCTTTCAGAGAAAGTGCCACTACTGAATTACGGAAATTTGAAAGGATTAAAGGCGATCTTGTCGATCTGCTGAATCAGGCTGACGGTATAAGCGAATATGTTTGGCAAGAACAGATACATGGACTTTTGAGGTTGTTGTATCCCAAATATATCGCTGGCATCCGCGAGGTCGCGATCAATGGCGTTGACCGCCACAATAAACGCCCGGATTTTCTCCTCGTGGATGCAAATGGGTACGTTGATATTCTGGAAATCAAAAAGCCCGGTGTTCAGTTATTAACTAAGCAGTCTTCCTATCGCAACAATTATGTACCCGTGCGTGATTTGGCAGGAGCCGTTCAGCAGATTGAAAAATACATTTACGCTCTAAATGCTTGGGGAAATGCTGGTGAGAAAGAACTGCAAAAAAGGCTATCCCGCGAGCTGCCTGACGCAGTTGCTCCTAAAATTGTCAATCCCCAGGGTATTTTGCTTTTAGGGCGAAGCAATCAATTCAACTGCCAGCAAAAAGATGATTTTGAACTCATCAAACGGCAATACAAACATATCGCTGATATTATGACCTATGATGATTTGATGCAACGTGTTGACAATATCATATCTGCACTCTATAAAGAAATCAATAATGATACTTTCGCACAACGCAGAGAGTGATATGTGGTACAGGGCGTTGTCCGCAAGTGTCTGGAGCGTCAGTGGCGTCTTTGTTGATCCTGTCTGTGATTACGTCATCCGATACGTCTGCCGTAAACAGGACATACGCCCTGCCGGTGTCCAGTTTCGCTAAGTACAGCTCTCTTGATTCTTATGGCTGACGGTGGCTGGATCGGATTTCTTGTGTTCATGAGGACATTGAAATGTGAACAAGAGGCGGGCGCGATGCCCGCCCCTTGTGCGTTAGTGCTCCATGTCTTGTGTCTTTTGCTTCGCCGGATGCTCACTCGGCTGCGGCGAGGCTTCTTGCAGCTTGGCAAGCACAGAAGAACGCTCCTGCTTCCGTTCGGCGGTGTCAGGCAGAAGGCCGGGGATGACCTTATCGACCCAGGTGCGTATCTCCCGTAGCTTGCGCAGATCGCCTTGGATGGCAGCCAGCCGGGTTTCCTTGTCCAGGTTCTGCTCCCGCAGAGCGTTGTACTCCGCTTGCAGGGTCTGGACAGGCACATCGTCTACTCCGCCGTGGTGCATGAGATAGCCATACGCCTTTTTCATGGCGGCAAGCTCATCCTTGTGCTCGGTGGCATACTTCTCTTTGGCCCGCTTGAAGCCCTTTTTGCTGTAAGCGTCA
>CANQSW010000004.1 GCA_947626615.1 uncultured Peptococcaceae bacterium
ACGTAACGGTGGCGATAGAAAGCGGCGCGGCGGGGCTGCATATCGGGCAGGAGGACTGCCCCGTGGCGGCGGCAAGGCGAGTACTTGGGCCGGATAAGATACTCGGCGTTTCCGCACAGACCGTAGAGCAGGCCATGGCCGCCGAAGCCGAGGGCGCGGATTATCTTGGCGTTGGCGCTATATACAGCACGGCCACCAAAACCGACGCGGTGCTCGTCTTGCCGGAAACTCTCGCCGAAATTTGCCGCCGAGTCAAGATCCCGGTCGTCGCCATTGGGGGGCTTACGGCGGAAAATCTGCCTCCCCTCCTCTCCACCGGCATAGCCGGAGCGGCGCTGGTCTCCGCCATATTTGCTCAGCCTGATATCACAGCGGCCTGCCGACGTTTGAACAGCATGTTATCGCTGTAATAGCGGCCTATTAGTCAAACAAAAAATCCTGAATAAAAGGTTTTTGCAGCCTTCTATTCAGGATTTTAATTTTCAACTTTAATGAGCGGAAGCGAACCTACTGTGCTTTTTGCAGCTCGGCTTCGATCGTGTTGATCACGTTCTGTGCCGCCATAGTTGCGGAGATCTGGTCGTTACGGATCAGTTCTTCGGCATTCTGCATGGCTGCAACGACCTGGGGATTGTTAAACACCATGTTATGCACGTGTTCTTCCGTCATGTGAGTTACCCATTCCATCGTCTGATCCTTGCGGCGTTTATCCAGGCGGCCGGAATCGACCATCATCTTGTTGAATTCCTCGATGACGCTCCACATTTCCATAACGCCTTCGCCGGTATAAGAGGAACAGGTGTATGCCTTGGTGACCCAGCCTTCCGTCGCAGGACGCAGCATATGCAGGACCTGCTCGTAGTCAGCGCGGGCAACCAGAGCCTTTTGTTTGTTGTCGCCGTCGGCCTTGTTGACCAAAATAGCGTCGGCGATCTCCATGATACCCTTCTTGATACCCTGCAGATCGTCGCCTGCACCGGTCAGCGCCACCATAAGGAAGAAATCCACCATCGAACGAACGGTGGTCTCGCTCTGACCAACGCCAACGGTCTCCACCAAAATAATTTCGTAACCGAAAGCCTCGCAAAGCAGCATAGTCTCGCGGCTTTTTCTCGTCACACCGCCCAGCGTGCCGCCCGAAGGAGAAGGACGGATAAAGGCGTTTGCCTGCTTGGACAATGTTTCCATTCTGGTTTTATCACCCAAAATACTGCCCTTGGTGATAGAGCTGCTGGGGTCGACCGCCAGAACGGCAACCTTCTTGCCCTGCTGGCAGAGCCTTGAACCCAGGGCTTCGATAAACGTACTTTTGCCGGCGCCCGGCACACCCGTGATACCGACGCGGATCGACTTGCCGGTATAGGGCAAAATTCCCTTGATGATTTCCTGACCGAGTTCAAAATGTTTCGGCGCATTACTTTCGATAACGGTTATAGCCTTGGAAAGTAACATTCTGTCGTGGTTGAGAATACCGTCGATCAATTCTTCGGCAGTATATTTTTTTGGTTTGTAAATCGGGGCGGTCGGTTTTGCCTTGGTAGCGTCAACGCCGGTCATTACAAAGCCCGGGTACTGTTCTGTGCTGGCGCCCTCCGGAATCCATTCCGGCTTATATACTTCGTAGTTGTTATCATCAGCCATTAGAGTGTACCCTCCTATGTGGAAATTTGTAAAATGTATACCAGAACAGGATTGGGCATAAAGCCCAATCCTATCCCGGCATAACAAGACTATTTAACTAACGGCGAGCCGTTAAACGTCACGCTTTGATTAGTCAGCCAGTCTCTCATTCAGTTTGATCAGAATGTCGCGAGCGCAAGCCGGCAGCTCAGAGCCGGGGCCGTAGATAGCAGCCGCGCCACTGTCAAACAGGAACTGGTAATCCTGAGCAGGAATTACGCCGCCGGCGATAACCATAATGTCGCCGCGGCCCAACTTCTTCAGCTCTTCTACCAGCTGAGGCAGCAGGGTCTTATGACCAGCAGCCAGAGAGGACATCGCAACCACATGAACGTCGTTATCGACAGCGTCCTGAGCAGCTTCCTGAGGAGTCTGGAACAGGGGACCCATATCGACGTCGAAGCCCATATCGGCATAAGCGGTGGCGCAGATCTTAGCGCCGCGGTCATGGCCGTCCTGGCCCATCTTGGCGATGAAGATACGAGGACGACGGCCATGGTTCTTCTCGAACTCGTCAGCCATATCCTGAACTTCTTTAATAACGTCAGCATCGCTGTATTCGGTGCTGTATACGCCGGAGATGGTGCGGATAATAGCCTTATGACGGCCAACGACTTTCTCGATAGCGTAGGAGATCTCGCCCAAAGAGGCGCGAACGCGGGCAGCGTTCAGAGAGAGCTCCAGCAGGTTGCCTTCGCCAGTCTCCATGGAGTTGGAGATAGCTTCCAGAGCCTGGTCAACGTCAGCCTGTTTACGGTTGGCGCGCAGTTTCTCCAGACGAGCGATCTGAGCGTTGCGAACTGCGGTGTTATCAACGTCCAGAACGTCCAGCGGATCCTCATGATCCAGCTTGTAATCGTTCAGGCCAATGATCTTTTCCTTGCCGGAGTCGATGCGAGCCTGACGACGAGCGGCAGCCTCTTCGATTCTCATCTTCGGCAGACCGGTCTCAATAGCTTTTGCCATACCACCCAACTCCTCAACTTCCTGGATATGCGCCCAGCCGCGACGGATCAGCTGCTGAGTCAGAGCTTCTACATAGTAGGAACCGCCCCAAGGATCGATAACTTTGCAGACCTTGGTTTCGTCCTGGATATAAAGCTGAGTGTTACGAGCAATACGAGCGGAGAAGTCGGTCGGCAGAGCGATAGCTTCGTCCAGAGCGTTGGTGTGCAGCGACTGGGTGTGGCCCAGAGCAGCGCCCATAGCTTCGACGCAGGTACGAGCTACGTTGTTGTAAGGATCCTGCTCGGTCAGAGACCAGCCAGAGGTCTGAGTATGAGTACGCAGAGCCAGAGACTTCGGATTCTGCGGCCCGAAGGTGTTGACGATCTTGGCCCACAGAGTACGAGCAGCGCGCATCTTCGCAACTTCCATGAAGTAGTTCTTGCCCAAGCCCCAGAAGAAGGACAGACGAGGCGCAAAAGCGTCGATCGTCA
Organism: uncultured Peptococcaceae bacterium; assembly: GCA_947626615.1. Classification (GTDB taxonomy): domain Bacteria; phylum Bacillota; class Dehalobacteriia; order UBA4068; family UBA4997; genus Avidehalobacter. The sequence goes on from CANQSW010000004.1 coordinate 3,120, forward strand.
GGCCGGCTTTGATACCGGTGCGGATATAATCCCAGCCGTCGGCCAGGGTGTAAGCCATTTCGATATCGTTGGTAGCGCCGGCTTCCTGCATATGGTAACCGGAAATGGAGATGCTGTTGAACTTCGGCATATTCTGAGAGGTGAAAGCGAAGATATCGCCGATGATCCTCATAGAGGGCGCCGGAGGATAAATATAGGTGTTACGAACCATGAATTCTTTCAGAATATCGTTCTGAATGGTGCCAGCCAGAACCTTCTGCGGAACACCCTGCTCTTCAGCAGCCAGAATGTAGAACGCGAGAACCGGCAGAACGGCGCCGTTCATGGTCATGGAAACGGACATCTGATCCAGCGGGATACCGGAGAACAGGATCTCCATATCCAGAATGGAGTCGACAGCCACGCCGGCTTTGCCAACGTCGCCGACTACACGCTCGTTATCGGAGTCATAGCCGCGGTGGGTAGCCAGGTCGAAAGCGATAGACAGACCTTTCTGGCCGGCAGCCAGGTTACGACGATAGAAAGCGTTGGATTCCTCAGCAGTGGAGAAACCAGCATACTGACGAACAGTCCACGGACGAACAACGTACATCGTGGGGTAAGGACCACGCAGGTTAGGAGCGATACCAGGCATAAAACCGATCTGGTTGCACTCTGCATAGTCTTCCTTGGTATACAAAGGTTTTACATCAATCTGTTCCATTGTACGGGTGCTCAACTCGTCAATGGTTTTGCCAGTCTGAGCTTCAATCTGCTTTTTCCAAGCATCGTAGCTAGCAGTAGACATTAGCAAATCCCCCTTTCTTCCTGGATAGCTTTCAAGATCTGATAGCAGTTAGCGCCAACATGGATATAGGTGTCAACGCCAGCCTTATCAAAGGCTTCCTTGTTCTCACCAGGAGCGCCGGCCAGATAAACCTTCATGCCAGGTTTAGCAGCCTTGATAGCCTTGGTGATCTCAGGAACGATCTCCGGATAAACGTCGTCGGTGCCGCAGATAACGGCAACGTCGGCGCCGGATTCAACAGCGGCCTTGGCAGCCTCGGCAGCGGTCGGGAAACCGTCGTTGCCGATCACGTTGAAATGAGCGACTTCAAAGAAGCTGCGGCTGAAATCAGCGCGGCCCTTATGCTTCGGAATCGGACCATAGTTGGCCAGGAAGATGTTGACCTTTTTGCCTTCGGCAGCGGCCTTTTCGGTAGCCATACGCATAGCTTCGTACTGTTCCACCCAGCGATGCGGAGCAATAGCTTCGGCGGTGACAGCCTCGCCCTTGTTCAGAGCCTTGCGAGCGTCGGCCAGAGCGGTCTTGCCGGCAGCGGCGGCAGCGCGAGCAGCCTTAGCGGCCTTCAGAGCTTCGCAGTTGCAGTCGAGCAGCTCTTCGGTCATGTTGGCATAGTTGTTGATACCAACGGCGCTGTCTTTTCTGGTCTGCAGGTTCTTGAAGCGTTCTTCCAGAACCGCAGCAACGGCAGCCTGAACTTTGCCTTCCTTTATGGCGCAGAAGATGCAGCCGGTCTCGGCGATCAGAGCGTTAACGGCTTCAACCACCTGAGCGGTCAGGGTCTCAACATAGAAGGAGCCGCCGGCCGGGTCGATGGTAGCGGTCATGTTGAACTCTTCTTTGAACAGCAGCTGCTGGTTGCGGGCGAAACGCAGAGACTGCGTGTCAGCCTGACGGATAGCTTCGTCGAAAGGAGCAACCTGAACAGCGTCAACGCCGCCAACCACAGCGGAGAAAGTCTCGGTGGTGGTACGCAGCAGGTTCACATAAGGATCGTAAACAGACATGGTGAAAGCGGAGGTGCGGGCCTTGATATAAATCTTCTGAGCCTCAGCGTCGCCGCCCAGTTCCTTAACGGCCTGAGCCCAAACCACTTTGGCAGCACGCAGACGAGCGATCTCCATGAAGAAGTTGGCGCCCACAGCAAAGGTGAAGCAAACGCTCTTGGCAGCAGTATTGACGTCGATGCCTCTTTCTACCAAAGCCTTTACGTAGTAAACGGCGGTAGCTACGGCATAAGCGGTCTCCTGAACTGCGCTGGCGCCGCCGTTGCCATAAACGGTGCCGTCGATGTTGATGACCTTCAGGCCGGCGGGAGCGGTCTTAACGGTATCAGCCATTTCGTCCAGCAGCTCTTCCATAGAGCAGGGCAGCTCGCCATCGGCCAGCAGAGCGCCGATCGGGTCAGCGCCAACAACGCCGGTGGGTGTTACGCCGGCTTCTTTGAACAGGCCCAGCAGGGGCTTGGCAGAAGCGCCGGCAGCGATATACAGCGGAGCGTCAATACCGGCAAAAGCGGTCTTAACGTCGGCGGCGTCCTGCAAAGACAGGCCACGGCCGCAGGCTTCGGCGTCGAAAGCCTTGCCCTGCTTGGTAGCTTTGTCCAACTCAACGGTTACCGCAGTAGCGCCTTTTTCCAGCTCGAACTTGGCCAGCTTGTTGAATTCAGCAGGATCAACAACGTCCAGGCCCTGAGCGATCTTCCAGGGTTCGGTCAGATAACCTCCCACGTTAGTACCTCTGACGTATTCATCGGCGCCGGGCATGGTCTGAGCCATAGCGTTTTTGTCGGTGTCAGCCAGGGTGTAGATGGGCTGCAGGGTGATGCCTTCGTAAGTTTTGGTGTACATCTTCTTATCGAAGGGAGCGCCCTTTAAGGCAGCGATTGCGGCTTCTTTCCATTCTTCATAAGTAGGTACTTTGAATTCATCGAAAGAAACTGCAGGCAACGTTGTGTTTTTTTCTTTTTCCATGTTTAACTTCCTTTCTGTAAATTTATTGTTCATATACTTTCCACGCAACAGCCCCGCCCCGCCGCCAACGTGCCGCGGCGCCGCGTTGCGCCAGCCCGTATCTCGGACGATCCTGCCAGCCCCGGCTCTGCCCGGCCGCCCGCCGCCTCTCTATGTCGGCACCATAAGAGACGGCCGCCCAACAGCGGACCATGCCTGCCAAGTCGGTTAGATCGCCGCGCCAACACGCGCTGATACTGCGTGGATTGTAATCAACGGCGGTAATAAGATATGCCCGTGAGCATACCCGGAATCCTTCGTTTTTGGCGGCCATTTGCTGTCATAGCCGCACAAAAACTCCAAATTACCATTACCAGAATTTATTATATACTACTTACCTTTAATTGTCAACAAATAGCGGGCTTTTCATATCCAAGAAAATCCGGTAATTTTTTTATTTTTGACTAAAAATTTTCTCCATAAAATTAAAAAAATTTTTAGTTGACAAAAGGCTTGCAAAATATTTAGCTTTATTATATAATTATTCATTATTCTAATAATTTAGCGCGTTAGCATGGTATTAAACGCGGATTTGGGGGAAATTATATGGATTTTGTTGTATTGGCTTGTTTTGTATTTTATCTGGCCATTTTGTTGGCCGTAGGCTTCTATTCTTACGGCAAATCTTCAACTATGGCCGAATATATCCTGGGCGGGCGCGGCCTGGGCAAATGGACCACCGCCCTCTCCGCCCAGGCCTCCGATATGAGCGGCTGGCTGCTGATGGGCCTGCCCGGCGCGCTCTACGTCGGCGGCCTCTGCGAAGCCTGGATCGCCATCGGCCTGGCTTTGGGTACATATCTGAACTGGAAGTTCATCGCCTACCGGCTGCGCGTTTTCTCGGAATCTCTGGATAACGCGCTGACCATGCCGGAATATCTGAGCAACCGCTTCCACGATAAGAGCAACCTGCTGAAAACGGTCACCGCCGTATTTATCACCATTTTCTTCCTGATCTATACGGCCTCGGCTATCGTGGCCGGCGCCAAATTGTTTTCCACCGTATTTGGCCTGCCCTATCTGGTGGCGCTGTTCGTCGGCTGGCTGCTGATTTTGATCTATACCTTTGTCGGCGGTTTTCTGGCCGTCTGCTGGACGGATCTGATCCAGGGCACGCTGATGTTCGTCGCGATGGTGATCGTGCCGGTGACGATGTTCGTTATGCTCGGCGCTAACTGGGGCGATATCGCTCCCCTGCTGGAAAGCGGCGGCGATACGTATTTGAAGCTTTCCGGCAGCACCAGCGGTATGGACTGGAAATCTGTCCTCTCCAACCTCGCCTGGGGGCTGGGCTATTTCGGTATGCCGCACATCATCGTGCGCTTTATGGCGATCAAAGACCCGAAAGAGCTGAAATATTCCCGTATCATCGGCACGGGCTGGGTGGTCATCACTCTGGGCGCGGCCATATGTATCGGTATCCTCGGCCGGGCGTTCGTGGCCAGATACGGCATACCGTTCACCGACGCCGACGCCGAATCTATCTTCCTCGTAACTATCAACTATATCTTCCCCAGTGTGCTGGCAGGCTTTTTGCTGGCCGCGGTGCTATCCGCCACGATGTCCACGGCGGACAGCCAGCTGCTGGTCAGCGCCTCCTCTATTTCCAACGATCTGGTCAAGAGCTTCAACAAAAAAGTCTCCGATACCAAGCTACTCTGGATCAGCCGCGTGGCGGTGCTGATGATCGCGATTTTGGCGCTGGCTATCGCCATAGACCCGAACAACAGCATCATGGGGCTGGTATCCAACGGCTGGGCCGGCCTGGGCGGCGCGTTTTCCGCCATTATGCTGCTTTCGCTGTTCTGGCGCAAAACCAGCCTTAAAGGCGCTGTAACGGGTATTCTGGTGGGCGGCTCCACCGTTATCCTCTGGCTCATCTTCGGCGGCAACACCGGCATATACGCCCTGCTGCCCGGCTTTATCTTCTCCGCCGTCTCCATTATCGTCGTCAGCCTCATCTGGCCCGATAAGGAGTCCGAGGAGCTGTTTGAAAAAGCGGTCAAAAATCTCTAAGACAAACGCTAACGCTATAAGCCGGGCGCGCAATGCGTCCGGCTTTCTGTTTATATTTTTGTTTATAATTTGCCCGGCCGGCCTGTGCAGCCGCCGGGTTTTTAAGCATATAAAGAGGACGCCCGCTGAACGCAGACGCCCTCTTTGGTTTGGTCTGATAAAAATTACTTCGCGTAATCGGTGACCCTTGTTTCGCGGATCAGCATGACCTTGATCTGGCCGGGATAATCCAGCTCGGCCTCGATACGTTTGGCGATCTCGCGCGCCATGACCTCGGCGCGGCTCTCCGACACCTTGTCGGGCTTCAGCATGATGCGAAGCTCGCGGCCGGCCTGAATGGCGTAAGCGCTGTCCACGCCCTCAAAGCCGTTGGCGATAGATTCCAGCTTCTCCATACGCTTGATGTATGCCTCCAGCGTATCGCGCCGGGCGCCGGGACGGGCCGCCGAGATAGCGTCCGCCGCCTGGACCAGCGCGGCCTCCACCGATTCCACCTCCACGTCGCCATGGTGCGCCAGAATACAATGCACCACCTGCGCGCTCTCGCGGTACTTCTTGGCGATATCCGCGCCGATCTCGACGTGCGGGCCTTCCACCTCATGATCCAGCGCCTTGCCGATATCATGCAGCAGGCCGGCGCGTTTGGCCAAAGCCACGTCCACACCCAGCTCCGCTGCCATAACGCCGGCCAGATGCGAAACTTCGATCGAATGTTTCAGTACGTTCTGGCCGTAGCTGGTGCGGTAATGCAGACGGCCCAGCAGCTTGACGATCTCCGGGTGCAGGCCATGAACGTTGGTCTCCAGCACGGCCTGTTCGCCCTCCTGGCGTATCTTCTGTTCGACCTCTTTTTTGGCTTTCTCCACCATTTCTTCGATACGGGCCGGGTGGATACGTCCGTCGACGATCAGCTTGCCCAGCGCGATGCGGGCGATCTCGCGGCGTACCGGGTCGAAGCCGGAAAGGATAACGGCCTCCGGCGTATCGTCAATGATCAGGTCGATACCGGTCAGGTTCTCCAGCGTGCGTATATTGCGGCCCTCGCGCCCGATGATACGGCCCTTCATTTCGTCGTTGGGCAGCGCCACGACGGAAACGGTGCTTTCCGCCACATGGTCGGCGGCGACGCGCTGGATAGCCTCGGTGATGATCTCTCTGGCCTTGGCCTCACCCTGGTCGCGGGCTTCGGCTTCCATTTCGCGGATCATCGCGGCCATGTCGACCTGGACTTCCTTGTTGACGTCGGCCAGCAGCTTTTCCTTGGCCTGCTCGGCCGTCAAGCCGGAGATACGCTCCAGCTCCGCCACCTGCTCGCGCTCCATGGTGTTCAGCTTTTCGCGCATGGCGTCAAGCTCGTTATCCTTGGCCTGCAGCTTGCTTTCCTTGCGTTCGATACTTTCCAGCTTTTTATCCAGAGAATCCTCTTTCTGCAGCAGGCGCTGCTCCATCTGGTTCAGCTCATGCCGGCGGGATTTCTGCTCGCGCTCGGCGGCGTTACGCATCTTGTAGATCTCGTCTCTTGCCTCGAGCAGAGCCTCCTTTTTCAAGGATTCCGCGTCTTTGGCGGCGTCGTCCAAAAGTTTGGCAGCCGTATCCTTGGCCGAACCCAGCTTAGCCTCGGATAGCTTGCGGTAAATGACCGAACCGGCAAAATAACCGACCAGCAGACCGACCGCCAGTAATACTACGTAGATCAAAATGTCTGTCAAAAATTTCACCTCCCTGTCGTGCAAAATGTGTCAGTAAAAAAGTTCCAAAAAAATAGCCCGGATATGCTCCGAGCTTTTAGAATAAACCTACATTTGAACCGAACGCCCCACCCGCACGCCGTCGGCACACGGAGGCCAGCCGAATCGATCTGGCGGTATCCCGTTTTACAAATAAAAAAATATAGCAGCGCCTCAAAAGCGAGGCCGCAAAATATCCGTAAACCAAGGCGGAGCAAACGGCGGATAAAACGAGCCGAGCGCCGGCCGAAAAATGTAATGATATATTCTAAAAGCCATAAAAATTGCCGAATTTCTACGACTACATATATATTGTATAATTTATCCGTCGGCTTGTCAAGTATTTGTGCCGAATAAACTGATAATTTTGCGGCGTAAGACGGCTTTTTCGCTTAAAAACCCGGATTTTTACGGCAAAACGCCGCGATTTTACAAACAGCCTGCTCCAGCGTATATTCGTCGAGATCGACCGTCAGATCGGCCGCCTGGCGGTAAAGCGGCGCGCGCTCGTCCAGTATCCGCCGCACGTCCTCCACCGTGGCCTGCTTGGGCAGAAAAAGTCGATTCTGCTTGCGGCGCATACGCCGCAGTATCGTCTCCGGCCCGGCCTGCAGCCAGACGACCAGACCAAGCTCCCGCCAGAGCTTAAGCGCCCTCTCTGCCGGGGCAAGCGCGCCGCCCGTCGCAATAACTGAGGCCGTTTTGCCGAGCTGCTTGCTAAGCAGCAGATCTTCCTCCGCGCAGAAACGAATTTTGCCGTAACGCCGGTATATCTCGCTCAGCTTCAGCCCGCAGACTTCTTCAAGCTCCGCGTCAAGGTCGATAAAAGCGTAATCCATTTCCTCGGCCAGAAGCCGCCCCACCGCCGTTTTGCCCACTCCCATCATGCCGCTTAAAACAATATTTTTGCCGGGCTTTTCCGCCATATGTCAACACTCCCCAGTGGCTGCTTTTCTTAAATCAAACTGTTGAAATATATGCCGCCCGACCGCAAAATATCACAAAAGAGAGCCGCCCCGGCACGGAACGGCTCATTCGGATACTCGTATAAAATTCAGTAGGCATATACCAGCTCAAGCAGTATTTTGGCCAGCTGCTCGGTGTTTTTGGCCATAACGCGCCGCACCTCATCGTCGGAAACAGCCGGAGCAAGGCCGCAGCAGAAATTGGTCACCAGCGCCAGAGAGCCGTATTTCAGCCCCAGCTCGTTGGCCAGCGTTACCTCCGGCACGCCCGTCATGCCGGAGACTGTGCCGCCCAGCTTGGCGTAAGCTCTGATCTCGGCGCGCGTCTCAAAACGCGGCCCCTGCACGCAGACGTAAACGCCGCCCTGTACCAGCGGTACGCCGGCTTTGGCCGCCGCCGCGCTGATCTCCCGCTGCCATGCCGTATCGTAGCAATCGGTCATATCGGTATGCTGCAGGCCCGCCTCGCCGCCGGTGAAAAACGTCTGTTCGCGGTCATAGGTGAAATCGAGGAAATCGTCCACCAGCACCACGCTGCCCGGCGGCACGTCCCGCAGCAGCGAGCCGACGGCGTTCACCGCGATGATCTTAGTCACGCCCAGGTTATGCAGAGCCCAGATGTTGGCGCGGTAATTTATTTTATGCGGCGGAATGGTATGGTTCTTGGCATGGCGCGGCAGGAAAACCATCTGCTTCGGCCCGGCGGGCGTTGCGACCTCGCCCAGAAAAACCGTGGCTGTGCCGTAGGGCGTTTCTATCTTTTTTTCCCGCTGATTTTGCAGCGCGTCCCAATTATAAAAGCCGGTTCCGGCGATCAATCCCAGCATATCACTCGCCCTCCTCTGCGTTTGCCTCGTCCGGGGCTTCTGCTTCTGCGTCTTCGTCGGCGAACAGCGCGGCGGCAAAATCAGCCGCCGAAAATTCCCGCAGATCGTCGATGCCCTCGCCCACGCCGATCATCTTGACGGGCAGATCCAGCTCGTTGGTGATACCGATGACCACGCCGCCCTTGGCCGTGCCGTCCAGCTTCGTGAGTATGATGCCGGTGAGCGGCACCACCTCGCCAAACAGCTTGGCCTGGCTGATAGCGTTTTGGCCCGTGCCGGCGTCCAGCACCAGCAGCACCTCCACGTTGGCGTCCGGCGCTTCGCGTTCGATGATGCGTTCGATCTTTTTCAGTTCTTCCATCAGGTTGGTCTTGTTTTGCAGGCGGCCGGCAGTATCCACAATCAAAATATTGCAGCCGCGCGAAGCAGCCGCCCGGCAGGCGTCGAACACCACCGCCCCTGGGTCTGCGCCGCTGTTTTGGCGGATAACGTCCACCCCGGCGCGCTCGCCCCAGGCGCAAAGCTGCTCTATTGCGGCGGCGCGGAAGGTGTCGGCGGCGGCCAGCAGCACCTTATGGCCGATAGAATGATAATAATTGGCCATTTTGCCGATAGTCGTCGTTTTGCCAGCGCCGTTTACGCCGACCACCAGAATGACGTTGAGCCGCCCGCCCTTGAGGCGGAAGCGCGTCTTATCCACGCCCTCCTCGGAGCCCTGCAATATCTTAACGATCTCGTCCTGCAGGGCCAGACGCAGTTCGGCCACGTCGCGGATACGGTCTTTTTTCTCGCGCTCGCGCAGGCGTTCGGTCAGTTCAATGGAGGTCTGCACGCCGACGTCGGCCTGGATCAGCGTTTCTTCCAGATCTTCGTAGAAATCCTCGTCTATCTTGCGCCCCAGCGTAAAGACCGCGGCCATTTTGCTGTTGAAATCGTCGCGCGTCTTGCTAAGCCCCTGCTTCAGCTTATCGAAAAAACCCATATTTTGACCCCCTGTCAGGAAATATATTGCTGCATATCGTCGGAGAGCCGGACGGATACCAGCCGGGAAATGCCGTTTTTCTCCATCGTCACGCCCCACAGCCGGTCGGCCGCCTCCATAGTGCCCTGGCGGTGCGTCACCACCACGAACTGCGTTTTATCCTTGAACGCTTTGATGTATTCGGCGAAGCGGTCCACGTTCGCTTCGTCCAGCGCCGCGTCCACCTCGTCCAGGATACAGAACGGGCTGGGGCGCACCTGGAAGATAGCCAGTACCAGCGCAACGCCGATCAGCGATTTTTCGCCGCCGGAAAGCAGATTATAATTGATGAGCTTTTTGCCGGGCGGCTGCACCAGCATTTCCACGCCGCTGGTCAGCACGTCGTCCGGCTCGGTCAAAAGCAGCTCCGCCGTGCCGCCGCCGAACAGACGGTGGAAAGTTTGGGCAAAATGCACGTTTACCTGGGCAAACGTCTCCTTGAAGCGTTTGCTCATTATAGAATCCATCTCGCGGATAATGCCGTTCAGCGAATCACGGGCAGCCAGCAGGTCTTCCCTTTGCGCCGCCAAAAAATCGTGCCGCTCGCGCACCTGCCGGTATTCTTCTATCGCCTCGACGTTGACCGGGCCAAGCTCCGCGATACGCCCGCGCAGCTCCTTCACGCTGCGGGCAAGCTCCGTGCGGGAAATTGATGCGTCCATATACGGCAGGGCTTCCTCGTAGCCAAGGCTGAAGCCCTCGAACAGCTTCTGGCTCTGCGCTTCCTCCTCTGCTTGCAGACGCGCCTCGCGCACCTCCAGCAAATGTATCTCCTGCATGGCTGCGGCTGCGGCCCTTGCCTGCTCCGCCGCCTCCTGCTGCCAGGCTTCGCTTTGCTGTTTCAGGTCGGCCGCCGCGTTGGCCTGCCGCGTCAGGCTGTCCTCCGCCGCCGCGATATTCGCCGCCAATTTCTGCTCGTCGGCCTGCTTTTGGGCCAGCTCCGTATTCAGACGGTCTTGCTCCTGCCGCAGGGCCGCGATGGCCTGCTGTTTGGCCGCCTGTTCCTCGAACAAATTACTTTTGGCGGAGGTCAGGCGCTGCACTTCGGCCTCCAGCGTCTGATATTGCTGGCGTTTGGCCAAAGCGTCCAGCCGCGCCTGCTCCAAATCGCCCCGCGCCGCGTCTGCCGCCTCCGCCGCTTCCTGCTCTTTCGCCTGCAGCTCGTGCAGCGCGGCGCTGGCTTTTTGGCTCAGTTCGTCCCAGTTGGCGATCTCCGCCGCCAGCTCGGCTTTGCGCTGCGCTAAGCGCTGCTGCTCGCGGGCGTTTTCGGCCAGGCTGCGCTCCAGCCGCTCCAGCTGGGCCGCCTTATCAGTCTGGGCGTCCCGCAAATGACCGATATCCTTTACCTTGCCGAGATAGTCAAGCTCATATTCGCGCTCCTGCTCGCGCAGTGCTTCGCAGGACGCTTGCAGCTCGGCGCGCTCCGCTTCCAGGGCGGCCGCCTCCCGCTGTTTGGCCTCGCCTTCCGCGGTGAGCCTGGCCACATTCTTCTTCAACTCGGCCAGCTGATTTTTCTTTTGCAGTAGATCGCCGGTGTTCTTCTGGCGGCTGCCGCCGGTTATCGAGCCGCCGGGCGCGATGATGTCCCCGGCCAGCGTCACGATGCGAAGCTGCTGCTTAAATTCCCGCGCTACTCTGGTCGCGGTATCAAGATCGTCCACCAGCAGGATATTGGCGAAAATAAAGTCGATCGCCGGGCGCACGCCGTCCGCGCAGCGTATCACCTCGGAACAGCGGCCGATCACGCCCTGGCCGCCCAGCGCCCGTTCGACCTCCGGCTGACGGCGCAAACGCAAGTCGGCCAGCGGCAGAAAAGTCGCGCGGCCCAGATTTTCACGTTTCAGATAAGCCACGCAGCTTTTGGCGGCCTTGGCGTCGGCGACCACGATATTTTGCAAATTGGCCCCGGCCGCGGCCTCCAACGCCGCGCTGTACGCTACGTCGGATTCGATCAGATCGACCACCACGCCGGAAACGCCGGCAGCCTCGGCCGCGCCCTGCTCCGCTGCCCGCAGGATGGAACGCACGCCGGGATAAAGCCCGCTTTTGTTGTCGGACATTTCGGTCAATACCTTTAAGCGCGACGATTCGCTGTTCAACTGCATACGCACGGCGACGCTGGCCTCGTTTGCAGCCACCAGACGCACCTCCAGAGCGTCCAGTTTTTCGCCCTCCGCCGTAAGTTCGGCCTTTATCTGCTCGCGTTTGGCGGCCAGCTCGTCGATAGCGGCCTGCATAGCGGCAATATCCTGCTCGCAGGTCTGGTTGTCCGCGCTGACGGTCTGCTGCTCCTGCCGCATAGCGTTCGCCGCGGCGGCGTTTTCCTCCTCCGCCCGGCCCAGATACGCCAGCTCGTTCTTCGTATTGGCCAGCTGGCTGGAGCTATCGAATATCTCCTGCCGCACCTCCTCGCGCTCGGCCGTCAGTTCGTCCAAACGCTCGCGATGCCGGGCAAAATCAGCTTCTTTGGCTGCGATGTTCTGTTCGGCGGCGGCCAAATCGTCGCCCAGCCGTTCTTTGTCCTCGTTCAGCCGGTTGACCTCGGCCACATAGCCGTCGTCGCGGGAAAGCAGCAGTTCCAACTCCTTTTGCTCTCTGGTCAGACCGTCCGCCGCCGTGCGCAGCTTCTCCAACAGCAGCTCGCCCTCGGCATGAGCCTGCTCCCGCGCCGATCTCAGATCAAAAAGCCCCTGCCGGGCCGCCGTCAACGCTTCCTCCGCCTGATCGGCCGCCAGCCGCGTTTCGGCCAACGCCGCCTCGGCCTGCAAACGCGCCGCCTCGCTGGCCGCGTTAAGATCGCGTTTGGCGGCCAGCTCCGCCGCCACCTTGGCCAGCTTTTCCTTATCCTCCGCCAGATTTTGCAGCAGCAGGTTGATCTCACGGCTGTCCGCCTGCTCCTTCAGGCGCAGAAATTCCTCGGCCTTGGCGCTTTGCGCCGCTAAAGGCTCTAACCTTGCCGCCAGTTCGCTGATGATATCCCAAATGCGGGTCAGATTCTGCTCGGTATCGGCCAGTTTGCGCTCGGCCGTGCGCTTGCGCGTCCGATATTTTACGATGCCGGCCGCCTCCTCCAGCAGCTGCCGCCGCTCGTCCGGCTTCATATCCACCACCTGCTGGATACGCCCCTGCCCGATCAGGGCCAGCGAATTGCTGCTGACGCCGCTGTCCATAAAAAGCTCGCGGATATCCGTCAGGCGGCAGAGACGGCCGTTCAGCAGATATTCGCTCTCGCCGCTGCGGTAGGCCCGGCGGCAGACCGTGACTTCGCTGAACTCCACCGGCAGCGTGCCGTCGGAATTATCGATATTCAGCACGACCTCCGCCATGCCCAGAGATTTCAGCTTGTCCGTGCCGGCGAAAATAACGTCCTCCATCTTGTTGCCGCGCAGCACGCGGGCGCTTTGCTCGCCCAATACCCAGCGCACGGCGTCTGCGATGTTGGACTTGCCGCTGCCGTTTGGTCCGACTATGCAGGAAATGCCGTCGTTCAGCTGCACCACGGTGCGCTCGTTGAAGGATTTGAACCCGGCCAACTCAATGCTTTTCAGATACATATAAAACTCCTGTCGGCGTTTCCGCCGAAAAAATTATCAGCCGATTTATTATACCAAATCTGGCGGCAAAACGCAAGCTGAACAACAATATATACGTAAAAAGGACAGGGCCGCAGCCCCGCCCTCCGCTTTGGCGTTATAGATCGTACCGTTGGGCAAGTTCCGCCAGTCTGGCGGCACGAAACTCCGCGTCCGTCAGCAAAAAGACACCGCCGTCCGGCGCGGCCAGCCGCAGCGCCCCCGCCGGCAGCTCGGCCCCACGCAGGCGTAATCCTTCCGGATAATAAGCAAGGTTTTGCCGCCGCCAGCCCACCAACGCCGGAATATCACGCTTGTTGACAAAACATTCGGCGGCCTGCGGCAGCCGGGCGAGCGCGAAAAGCAGCTTGTTGCGCCAGCCGAGCGCCTGCACCAGCGCGCCGAAGGCGGGGTGATACGGCCCGGCCAGCACCTCGCGCGCCAGCTCCTCGGTCGGCTGAAGGCCAATACGGATCACCGTCGTCCCCGCCGCCTCGGCCAGCAGCTTGATATCCAGCGATATCGCCGCCGCATCTTCTATTGATAACGGCTGAAATTCGCCAGCCTGGTACATTGCCGCCAGCTCCGTGCCTGCCACCACCACGGTGGGATAAATGCGCAGCAGATCGGGCTTGTAAGCCAAAATGCGCGCCGCGCCCTTAACGGCGCTGGCCGCCGTTTCCATGGGCAGCCCCGGCATCAGCTGCACGCCGCAGACAAAACCCCAATCTTTTAGCCGTTGCACCGCCGCCAAAGCGTCCGCCGCCGTGTGGCCACGCCGTGCCCGCCGCAGCACTTCGTTGGAAAGCGACTGCACGCCCAGCTCCACCGTGCCGACGCCGTATTCCCGCAGCAGCGCCAGCTCCGCTTCGCCGACTGCGTCCGGCCGTGTGGAAAGGCGGATACCGGCGATCCGCCCGGCCTCCAGCGCCTGCTTGGCCGGAGCAAGATAGCTCCGCTGCACTTCCTGAGAAAGCGCCGTGAAGCTGCCGCCATAGAAAGCGACCTCCGGCTTAACAGCCGCGTCAGGGTCAAGCCGTAAAAGAGCCGCAGCCACCGCCGCAGGGGTCGGAGCGGACGCTTCTCCGGCAATTTTGTGCTGGTCACAGAACACGCATTGATTCGGGCAGCCCAAATGGGGTATAAAAAAAGGCAGAATATGCCTTTTTGCTTCAGACATATGCCACCTCTTTTCCGCTTACACGGCGATTTTTATTTTTCTTTTTTATTTCTCTTTTACGTTCTGCGGCAGCCATTCCCCGCGCCGCTGCCAGGCCAAACGCGCCGCGCGCTGCTCCGCCTCTTTTTTGCTGGGGCCGGAAGCCGTGGCCAGCGTCTGCCCGCAATAAACCAGGCCCACCGTAAAGGTGCGCTGGTGCGAGGGGCCTTCGGCGGCCAGCAGCGGATAAGAAACGTGCCGCTCCTCCAGCGTCTGCACCAGCATTTGGATCAGGCCCTTATAGTCCTCATAGCGGTCGCTTACTTTGGCCTCAAGCTCCGGCGTGAAGCGCGTCAGCAGAAAATTTTCCACCTGCGCCTGCCCCTGCGCCAAATATATAGCCCCGGTCACCGCCTCAAAGGCGTCCGCCAGAATGGAATTCCGCTCGTGCTCGCCGTTTTTCAGGCTGCCCTTGCCCATTAGTATATAAGAGCCCAACTCCAGCTCCCGCGCCAGATCGGCCAACGAGCCCTCGCAGACCAGCGCCGCCCGCGTCTTGCTGAGATAGCCCTCGTCCGCGCCGGGGTTGCGCTTAAAAAGCTCGCGCGCCACGATAAAGCCCAAGATAGCGTCGCCCAAAAACTCCAGCCGCTGGTTATCCTGGTCGCCCTCGGAACGCTGCCCCTCAAAATACGTGGGGTGCGTCAGCGCCTGCCGCAGCAGGGTCATATCGCCCTGCCAGCCCAGTTTTTCCGCCAGCTGCGGCAGCGCCGCCGCTCTGGCCTTGTTAAACTCCACCGTATCCAATTTGTTCGCCTCGCCAAAACGTTTATCTGGTTTTCGCTTCGATATATTCTACCAGCTGGCCGACCGTTTTGAAGCCGTCCACGTCGTCGTCGTCGATCTCGATATCGAACGCTTCCTCGATAGCCATGATCATCTGCACGACCTCCAGAGAATCCAGCTGCATATCCTCAAAGCTGGTCTCCAGCGTCAGTTCGCCCAGATCGCGCCCCAGTTCCTTAGTGACCGCCTGCCGCATGATATCCAATGTTTCCATGATTACGCCTCCCTGTGTTTTTTATTCCGCCGTGAAATACTGCGCCGTTTGCTCGCGCAGCCTGCCGGTAAAATCGCTGTTATAAAGGTTCAACGCCTGCCCGACCGCGCTGGCGATAGCGGCCGCGTCGGAGCTGCCGTGGCAGACCACGCTGATACCGTTTACGCCAAGCAGCGGCGCGCCGCCCACTTTTCTATAATCCATCATATCTTTAAGGCCCTTTAGGCCCGGCATGACCAGAGCCGCGCCGATTTTGCGCGTCAGGCCGGCCGTAAGCTCCTTTTTCAGCAGGCCCAGCAGCGTTTTAGCTATGCCCTCCGACGTTTTCAGCACGGCGTTGCCTGTAAAGCCGTCGGTCACGATCACGTCACAAGCGCCGCTCATGATATCCCGCGCTTCGACGTTGCCGATGAAGTTAAGGCGAGAATTTTTCAGCAGCTGGTGCGCCGCCACCACCTTATCCGGCCCTTTATGCTCTTCGGTGCCGTTGTTCAGCAGCCCCACGGTGGGGTTTTGCCGCCCCAGCAGCACCTCTGCCGCCACCAAGCCCAAAACGGCAAACTGCAAATACTGCTCCGGCTCCAGCTCCAGATTCGCGCCGATATCCAGCAGCACCGAGCCGCCCTGCAGCGTGGGGAACACGGTGCAGATACCGGGGCGCGTGATGCCGGGGATCCTGCCCAGCAGCAACAGCGCCGCCGCCATTTGCGCGCCCGTGCTGCCGGCGGAGATTATAGCGTCCGCCCGGCCGTCCTTGACCATTTTTGTGGCCACCCAAATGGAGCTGTCCCGCTTTTTGCGCAGGTTTTCCACCGATTCGTCCATCGCCATCACGCTGGCCGCCGCTTCTATCGTTACGTTCTGCGGCAGCTCGGCCGCGGCGGGCAGCTTATCCGTTTGCCCGACCAAAATGATCTCCACGCCGCTGTTGGCCTTGGCCGCCTGCAAAGCGCCCTGCACCAGCGCGTCCGGCGCCAGATCGCCGCCCATAGCGTCTATCGCTATCCTAACAGCCATAGCTCTCCCTCCCGTACAGTTCAGGGCAGCGCCCTGCACAAAGTTACGCAAAATCGACCGCCGCACGTCCTGCGGCTACGTTGCTATTCTATCACAACCGGCCTGACTTTACAACGCATAATTGTCCGCGCCGCAAAAAAAATTTGCCAAAAGAAAACCCCTTATCCGGCTGGGATAAGGAGTTTTGCCATATGTGCGGCTGTTTATTCGGCTTTAGCCGGCTTTTCGGCCTTCTCCGCCTTTTCGGCCGCCGCCTGCTTGACCGGACGGCCTTTATAATAACCACATTCCGGGCAGGCATGGTGCGGCTGCTTCAGCGCGCCGCATTGCGGGCAAAGAGAGATCGCGTTGGCGGTGAAGCCAGTGTAACGGCCGGCACGGTTCATGCGGCGGTTAGCCTTGGAAGTTTTGTTCTTCGGTACGCCCATTTTTTACACCTCCTTATCGTCGTTCATTGCAGCAAAAAGCGTTTTTAACTTCTCAAAACGCCAATCAACGTCGTCCTTGGCGCAAGCGCACGGCCCAAGATTAAGATCCGCGCCGCAGTTGGGGCAAAGCCCCTGGCAATCCGGCCAGCAGAGCGGGCGCAGCGGCAGCTCCATAAACAGGGCTTTCAGCAGAGCCGGTGCGATATCCAGCTCGTCGCCCTCAAAAAAGCCGATCTCGTCGTCTGATGCCAGCGCCGCTTCGCGGTTGGTGAAAACCTCGGCCACCGGTACGCTGAACGTCTGACGGAATTTGGCCAGACAGCGCGAGCAGACCAGCTCCAGCTCGGCCTTGAGCTCGCCTTTCAGGTGAAAATACGGCGCGGCGTGTTCGATCCGGCCGGAAAACTCCACCGGGCCGCAGAGCGCCAACTCAGGATAACCGCCGCCGGCGGCGTCCAGAGCCTCCCTGCGGTAGATCTCCTCCGACTTTTCCGCCGTGCTTTTGATTTTGGTAACGTTGATCAACATAGCTGCTATTATACAGGTTTTTTAGCGGCCTGTCAATAATAAATAACCAAATATGGTCATTTATTTGGCAAAAAAATTCGAGCCGGAATATTCCGGCCCGAATTTTAGCGCAATTAGAGCAAATTGTTCTGCAAAACGACCTCGCGCGTATCGCGCGCTATCATCAGTTCTTCGTTGGTATGCACGACGAAAACCTTGACTTTCGATTCCGGGGCGGAGATCAGGCGGAAGTCGTCCTCCGCGCTGTTGATAGCCAGATCCAGCTCCACGCCGATATAGGCCAGACGCTTGCAGATAGCCTTCCGCATCTCGGCGTCGTTTTCGCCCATGCCGGCGGTAAAAACGATAGCGTCCACGCCCTCCAGCAGCATAACGTAGCCGCCGATCAGCTTGACCAGCTGGTGATAAAGCATATCCACCGCGAGCTTGCTGCGCTTGTGGCCGTTGCTCATGGCCTTGCGGATATCGCGCATATCGCTGCTGATGCCGGAGATACCGAGCAGGCCGCATTGTTTGTTCAGATAATCACTGATCTGGGCAAAATCCCAGCCCTCCTTCTGCATCAGAAACGTAACTATGGAAGGGTCTATCGTGCCGCAGCGCGTGCCCATCATAACGCCCTCCAGCGGCGTGAAGCCCATAGACGTATCGACCACCCTGCCGCCCTTTATGGCCGTCAGGCTGATGCCGTTGCCCATGTGGCAGGTGATGATGCGCGTATCCTCGCGGGGCTTGCCCAAAAGGTCGATCACCTGATTGCAGACGTAGCGGTGCGATGTGCCATGGAAGCCGTAGCGCCGCACGTTATATTTTTTATACATATCATAGCTGAGCGGGTACATATACGCTTCCGGCGCCATCGTCTGATGAAAAGCCGTGTCGAAGACGGCCACGTTCGGCACGCCCGGCATTTCCTCCAGACAGGCGCGCACACCGGCCAGAGCCGGCGGATTATGCAGCGGCGCCAGGTCGCTCAGCTCGTCCAGCTTCTGCATGATCTCCGGCGTGATCTCCACCGCTTCGCTGAAGCAATCGCCGCCGTGGACGATACGGTGCCCCACCGCGCTGATCTCGCTAAGATCATGGATAACGCCAAGATCGGGGTGCGTCAACAAAGCTATCACCATGGCCAGCGCCTCGTTATGGTTGGCCATAGGGCGTTCGATCGTGTCCTTCTTTTTGCGGTGTTCGATACCGAGCTGCGTCTCCATATTGAGATAGACGGTATGCTCCACAAAGGTATCGTCGAAGCCTATCTTCTGCACCACGCCCTTAGCGACGGCGCGCTCGGTGTTAGTGTTAAAAAGCTGGTATTTCAGCGAGGAACTGCCGGAATTCAAGACCAAAATCAGCATGGCGATCACCCTTCCCGCCCGCGCAGCCGCGGGTCACGGTAAAATTTTCAGTTTAACGTCATATTTGGCCTGACCGGCCGGTATATGTTTATGATAGCTGGCGTGGTTCGGAGGCGGCAAGGCCCATGAACGTTTTTTATATTCTGCTCACTATGGCCGTGCTTGCCGTCGTTTTATTGGAGCCGCAGGCCGCGCTTTCGGCGGCCGCGGGGGCTTTGAACAGTTGGTGGAGCAAGGTATTGCCCGCTCTGCTGCCGTTTTTTATTGCCAGCGAGCTTTTGAGCCGTCTGGGGCTGCTGCGGGCGCTGGGCGTGTGGCTGACGCCGATCATGCGGCCGCCGTTCCGTCTGCCGGGGGCGGCGGCGCTGGGGCTGCTGCTCGGCTTCTTTTCCGGCTCGCCCACCGGCGGGGCCGTGGCGGCGGACTTAAAACGCCGCGGCCTTGTCAGTAAAAACGAGGGCGAACGTATGCTGGCCTTCTGCAACAACGCCGGGCCGCTGTACCTGCTGCTCACCGTAGCCGCCCTGCTGGAAGCGCCCGCGGCCGGCCTTTGGCTGGCTCTGGCGCAATATCCGATCAATCTGGCGCTGGGCGTCTTGCTGCGGTTTTGGGGCGAAAAAACGCCGCGTTCTTCCGGCAAACATATATCTCGCCGGGAGCTGCTGCGGCGAGGTCTACAGGAGCTGCAAAACGCGCCGCGCGAGCCGATCAGCCGGATATTGCAGGCAAGCTCTTTTAAGGCGCTCGCCAATATCGGAATGATCGGAGCGTTCATGCTCTGCTTCAGCCTGCTGCTGCTGGCGCTGCAAACCTTCGGCCTGTTGGCGCTGCTGCAAACGGCGCTTTTGCCGCTGGCCGCGCTGTTCGGCCTGCCGCAAAGCGTACTGCCAGGGCTGAGCGAGGGTCTGTTTGAGATGACGCTCGGCCTGCAGACGCTCTCCGAAGCAGACGCGGGTCTTTTTACCAAGGTGCTGGCCGCCTCGATGATACTCGGCTGGAGCGGCCTTTCCATTCACGCCCAGATCGCCGGGGTGTGCGCCGACGCCGGGCTTTCGCTGAAATATTACCTGCCCTGCCGCCTTATCCACGTTTTGAGCGCGCCCCTGCTTTTGACCCTGCTGCGGGAGCGTTTACAGCTGCCGGGCAGCACCTTTGCCGCCCTTCTACCGGAGCAGCTGCTGCTGCCGGGGCTTTTGTTGTTGCCGGCCGCTTTATGTCTGGGCTTGCTGTTGCTTATCGCGTTTCTGCTCCCCGGTCGGGATTAGTTTTACTCGCCCGCCTGCTGGTTCTGCTCAAAGTTGGCGCGGGTGCTTTTCAGCGCCGCAGTCACCTTGTCCAGATTGCTCTCCAGGTGCGTCAGCAGGCTGTCTACGTAGGCTTCGGCGTCGTCGATCATCTGGTTGGCCTGCTGGTTGTATTTATCGACCAGATTTTCGCCGTATTCGGTGGCCTCCTGCACGATCTTTTCCGCTTCCTGCTGGGCCATTTTAACGATCTCAGTTTCCTGCACGATACGCTCGGCTTCGGCGCGGGCCTCGTCCAGCATACTTTTGCCTCTGGCCTCGATGCTCTCCAGTATCTTATCGCTCTGCTCCAGCACCTGCTTGGCCTGCTTCATCTCCTCCGGCAGCTTGGCGTTGATCTTATCGACGATCTCCAGAATGAAATTGCCGTCTACCATGACCTTGCCGGTGAGCGGTACGCGCGAGCTTTTGTCGATATAATCGACCAGCTCTTCCAAGATAGTGCTGATGTTGTCCTCGCTGAAATTGTCGTTTCTTTCAAAATCCATTAGAATGATACCTCCTGTCGACGCTCCTGATCTATATATCAAAGAGGCCACGGCCTCGTTTTAGCCCAGACCGTAATAATAAACCGCCGTGTCGCCGTAAACGCGGCTTTTATAGAGCTGCCAGCCGGGCTGGGCGAAAAGCTCCGGCTTCTTGGCGGCCGTTTCCAGCATGATCAGCGCGCCCGGGTTCAGAAAACCCTCCCGCAGCAGAAGCGGCTCCAGCTTGGCAATAAAGCCCCTATTATACGGCGGGTCTAACAGCACGATGTCAAAGCCGGCAAGATTTTGCATATGCTGCGGCGTATCGCCGGATAAGACCTGCGCCCGCGCGGCAAAACCGCAGGCGGCGATATTTTTTCGCAGAACCTCCAGCGCACGGCGGTCTTTTTCGATAAAAACCGCTTCGTCCGCCCCGCGCGATAACGCCTCCAGCCCCAGAGCGCCGCTTCCGGCAAAAGCGTCCAGCACGCGCGCCCCCTCAAGATAAGGCGTAAGCGCGCTGAAGATAGCCTCGCGCACGCGCTCCGTCGTCGGTCTGGTGTTCATGCCTTTGGGCGCAAGCAGCGTTTTGCCGTGCGCGTCTCCGGCGACTATACGCATTTTGCCGTCCTCCGCCCTGCTTCCGTCACGTTCATATACTCATACAATGTTAGTATAGCACATAAGTGGGGCGTTTGTAAAACATAAATATTGCTTTAGGGCATATCAAAGCAATTTTTCTGCCAAAACAGGTATAAAAAGCGGCGCAAGGAGCAAAATATAAACGATTATACCGGGCGGCGCCCGGATAATCTTCCTCTCCCAAACAAACAGAAATCCGCGCCAGTAAGCTGGGCGGATTTTCTGTTATATTGCGGCCGGTTCAGATTTTTTCTACCTGCTTTTTTGCTTCATATATAGCGGAGCGCTGGCAGGCGGGGCAGATGATTACGGGGTTTTTGCCCTCGCGCACCGCCTCAAAATTTTTGTCCATTTTATTGATCTCCATTTTTTTACCGCAAAGCGCACAGCGAATTTCCATCATCTCACCTCCCGGCGGAATAAATCGACGGCTTATCAGCAAAAATAAACCTGATCTTTATTTGATAATTCGCGCCGCGGCGGCTTCTTCCTGCCGGAAGCAGCAAATTTTGCTAAAATTTACGGCAAAACGCCGGCGCACAGGAGGCTATAAGGGCGATCATGCAAAATGATTTCGACGCCAGGCTGCTGGCGGAGGCTCGCTCGCTGGATATGGCGGCGGAAGCGCACCGGCTGCTTAAAGGCGACGGCGGCATTGAGCTGGAAGGGGTACGCCATAGCGAACGCGAGTTTTCCTGCGGCAAATGCGTTACCATTGAAATATTGAACGAAGCCGGGGCTAAAGTGCTGGGGCGCGATATCGGCCATTATATCACGATCGAGCTCCCCGGTATCCACGAGGCGGCCGCCGCCGATCTGGTGGAGCCCGCCTCCGCCGAGCTGGCCAGAGAGCTGGCTAAAATGCTCCCCCGCTTTGAAGCCGCCGACCCCAGGCCGATCCTGCTGGCGGGGCTCGGCAATTTTAAGACGACGGCGGACGCTATCGGCCCAAAGGTCATCTCGCATATCCAGCCGACTAATCACTTCTTTAGGCGGGAATTTGCCGGCGAGATCCGCCCCGTGGCCGCGATAACGCCCGGCGTGGTGGGCAACACCGGCGTGGAAACGGCGGCGCTGATCAAGGGCGTCGTCGAACAGATAAGACCGGCGGCGCTGATCGTCGTCGACGCGCTGGCGGCTTCCAGCATCAGCGGCGTGATGAGCAGCATACAGATCTGCGACACCGGTATTCGCCCCGGCTCGGGCGTGCAGAATCACCGTCTGGCCATAAACCGGGCCTATCTCGGCATACCCGTGCTGGCCGTCGGCATACCGACCGTGGTGCAGGCGGCCTCGATCATACGCGAAAGCGCCTCGCTCTGCCTGACGGAGCTGAACGTCAGCCGGGCCGACCTGCCGGAGCTGGTGGCGGAGCAAATGCTCTCGCCGTTTGAGCATGATCTGGTGATGACGCCGAAAGAAGCCGACGAGCTGGTGCCGCTGGCCGCGCTGATCATCGCGGCGGGGCTGACCAGAGCGCTGCACCCGGGCGCGGGCGCGGCGGATTTTGCGGAATATATGCAGGGCGTTTAGGCGGATTGGCAAACCGACAAAATATTGGCAGGAAAATTCGAGGATATTTGACACCGGGCGGTACAATACTATGAATGCTTTTGAAACGAAAAATTTCGAGCCAACAAAAGCAGCCGCTTAAAGCCGGCCGCATTTTGCAGACAGGCTGATCGAGCGTTAAGCGGCGAACAAAAGGTCAAGGAGGTGACAACAATGGAAAACAAGGCAGTTCTGAATCAGTTTAAGACTGAGGTTGCCAACGAATTGGGCATCAACAACTATGAGCAGATCGATAAAGGTCAGCTGACCTCTCGTCAGAACGGTTACGTCGGCGGCAACATGACCCGCAAAATGGTCGCTTTTGCCGAGCACGCTATCGCGCAGGGCCAGACCGCCGCTATCAACAGCGCGGCTCAGACCGAGCAGATCCGCTAACCGGGATCGTCAAACGATATGAATAAAGCGCCATAAAGCGCAGAGCAGCGGCAGGGTAAACGCCCCGCCGCTGCTTTTTTGTAAACAGAAAACCACTAGCTAGGCTAGTGGTTCTAAAAAGCCTTTGGCGATGAGGAAGAAAAGAAAAA
>CANQSW010000005.1 GCA_947626615.1 uncultured Peptococcaceae bacterium
CGATGATGATGAAGCCGACCAGCCGGCCCCCCTGCACGAACAGGCATTTATAATTTTCGCCGTCGCTCTCCTCCAGCTTTTCGCCCGCGTAAACGCCGGCCGTCATGATATGCTTGCCCCAGAAGCCGATAGAGTTCATCGCGAGGCCCGTGTTGAACTCCCGCTCCTCGCCGGCCATGTTGGCCCCGGCACATTCGCCCTGCAGATAAGCGTTCGGCAGCAGCGCCAGAACGCGCTTTTCGCCTGAAACAAGATCATAGCCCTGCGTGCAGTCGCCGGCGGCATAAACGTCCGGCAGCGAGGTCTGGCAGCGTTCGTCCACCAGCACGCCGCGGTCGGTTTTGGCCCCGGCTTCTGCTAAAAGCTGCGTGTTCGGCCGCACGCCGACGGCCATGACCAGCACGTCGAATTCCAGCTTCCGGCCGGAATTTTGCAGCGTGGCGGCGTTGGCGGTAAATTCGGCCACGCAGTCGCCCATGATAAACTCGACGCCCTTTGCGGCCAGATATTCCTGCATGATAGCCGCGGCCGCCGGGTTCAAAATGCTGCTCAAGATCCTGTCCGCCAGGTCGACCACCGTAACGCTCCGCACCTTATGCAAAATGCCCTCCACGCATTTAAGCCCGATCAGGCCCGCGCCGACGACCAAAACGCGGGAGGACTCGTTCAGCGCTTTATCCAGCGCCTTGGCGTCGTCCAGCGTCATAAACGTGAACGCTTTTTTCACCTTATCCAGCCCTTTGGTCGGCGGCACGAAGGGCGTGCTGCCGGTGGCGGCCAGCAATTTGTCGTATTTCACGGTACGGCCGTCGTCCAGCTTCAGCTTTTTGGCCGCCGCGTCGATCTTCACGACGCTTACCCCCAGCAGCGTCTCCACGCCGTTTTGCTGGTAGAAATCGTCCGGGCGGTATTTCATGCGCTGCTCGTCGGTCTCGCCCAGCAGCAGATAGGAAATGAGCGGCCGGGAATAGGTGTGATACGGTTCCGAGGCGATCAGCACGATATGCCCGGCCTTATCATAGCGGCGGATTCCCTCAATACAGCCGACAGCCCCGGCGGAATTGCCGATAATAACGTATTTCATCGCCCTCACCTCTCCTCAAACACGATGGCCCGGTTGGGGCAGGCCGCCACGCAGGCAGGCTGGCCGCCGTTGGCCGTACAAAGCTCGCACTTCTGCATCACCTTGCCGCCGTCCGCCGGCATGATCGCGCCGTAAGGGCAGGCCAGCACGCAGGTGTAGCAGCCGACGCATTTATTCTGGTCGATATGCACCCCGCAGTCTTTGACGGAGATTGCGCCGGAAATGCAGCTTTTCTGGCAGAGCGGCTCTTCGCAATGGCGGCAGTTTACCGCAAAGCTGATATTATCGCGCTCCTCTATTTTGATGCGCGGATTTATCTTCACGCCTTTCAGGGCTTTGCTCATATCCTTCTGGCCGGAATTAGCAAAGGCGCAGGCGTATTCGCACAAATGGCAGGCCAGACACCATTTTTCCTGCACGTAAACTCGCTTCATAGCAATATTCCCCCTTTACTCGCCGGCGTGCTTGATACCCAATATCGCCAGCTCGCGGTCGGTGAGGCCGATGCCGCGCAGCATCAGACGGTTGCCGCGCAGCGCCTCGATCGAATTTATGCCCATGCCGCCCATGATCTCGGTTATCTCATGTTCCCAGGCGTGCAGCAGATTGATCAGCCGCTCAGTCCCAACGTCCGTGTTCAGGCGTTTGACCAACTCCGGCTTCTGGGTGGCGATGCCCCAGTTGCAGTTGCCGGTGTGGCAGCTGCGGCAGAGGTGGCAGCCCAGAGCCAGCAGCGCCGCCGTTGCGATATAGACAGCGTCCGCGCCAAGGGCGATAGCCTTGATAACGTCGGTGCTGTTGCGGATACTGCCGCCGCAGATGATCGAAATATTGCCGCGTATGCCCTCGTCGCGCAGGCGCTGATCGACCGCGGCCAGCGCCAGCTCGATCGGAATACCCACGTTGTCGCGGATACGGGTGGGCGCAGCGCCCGTGCCACCCCTAAAGCCGTCGATAGCGATGATATCCGCGCCGCTTCTGGCCACGCCGCTGGCTATGGCCGCCACGTTATGCACGGCGGCGATCTTCACGATGACCGGCTTTTTATAATCGGTCGCTTCCTTCAGCGAATAGACCAGCTGGTGCAGATCCTCGATCGAATAAATATCGTGGTGCGGCGCGGGGCTGATCGCGTCGCTGCCCATAGGTATCATTCTGGTCTGCGAGATATCGCCGACGATCTTCAAGCCGGGCAGATGACCGCCGATACCGGGTTTTGCGCCCTGCCCGATCTTGATCTCTATGGCCGCGCCGGCGTTCAGATAATCCTTGTGCACGCCGAAACGGCCGGACGCCACCTGCACTATGGTGTTTTTGCCGTATTTATAGAAATCCTTATGCAGGCCGCCCTCGCCGGTGTTATAGAACGTGCCGACAGCCTCGGCCGCGCGGGCCAGACATTCGTGCGCGTTGTAGCTGATCGCGCCATAGGACATACCGCCGAACAATATCGGCAACGAAAGCTCCAGCTGCGGCTCCAGATTCGGCACCAGGCGGCCGTTCATATCGCGTTCGATGCCGGTCGGCTTCTTGCCGAGGAAGGTGCGCGTTTCCATCGGCTCGCGCAGCGGGTCGATAGAGGGGTTAGTCACCTGCGAGGCGTTTATCAACATTTTATCCCAATAGACCGGGAACGCCTCCGGGTTGCCCATGGAAGAAAGCAGCACGCCGCCGGAATTAGCCTGACGGTAAATTTCCTTCATGTAATTAGCCGTCCAGTTGGAGTTGGTTTTGAAGGTGTCGCCGCTCGGCACGATCTTCAACGCCCGCGTGGGGCAAAGCGCGACGCAGCGGTGGCAGTTGACGCATTTAGAATCGTCGCAGACCATTTTGCCGGTATCTTCGTCATAAGAATGGACCTTGTTGGAGCATTGCCGCTCGCAGACGCGGCAGGCAATGCAGCGGTTGGGGTCGCGTACTATCTCATATTCCGGATAGAAAAAATCCACAGCCATAACACATACTTCCTTTATATGTAAATTAACTATACGTAAATTAACGCTATTCCAGCAACATCAGCGGCGCAGGTGATCCAGCGTCACGATCACGGGTTCGCCGCCGCGGGGCGACCAGATACGCTCTACGTCCGGCTCGATCACGCGAATGGCGGCCTCCTCGCTGGCGATATACACCATGTCGCCCTTTTCGCCCACCACCATGGAGCGTAGCTTCAGACGGTCGTTCAGCGCGAGCAGGCCGCCCTCGAAGCCCAGCAGAATGGAAAACGGCCCGGTTATCAACAGGCTGGCAAAAGCGTTTCTGAGATAGCTCAGGCGTTCCTTTTCCTCCGGGTCTTTGCGGCTGATCGTGGACCAGAACGGCGCGGCGATGACGTTGGACATTTCCGAAAGGCTGAGGCCCTGCTTGCGTACCAGATAATCGACGATATAGGTGATGACTTCGGTATCGGTCATCAGATTGCAACGGTAGCCGTACATTTCGATATAGCGACGGTTGGCGTCGTAAGAGGATATCTCGCCGTTATGCACGATAGTTTTATCCAGGAGGGCAAACGGGTGCGCGCCGCCCCACCAGCCCGGCGTGTTGGTGGGATAACGGCCGTGCGCCGTCCATGAATAGCCCTCGTATTCCTCCAGACGGTAGAAATCGCCGACGTCCTCCGGGTAGCCGCAGGCCTTGAACACGCCCATGTTCTTGCCGCTGCTGAAAATGTAGGCTCCCTCCATTTGATCGTTCACGTGGACGACGGAGCGCACCACGTATTCCTGCTCGTCCAGCTGGCTGTCGGCCA
Source organism: uncultured Peptococcaceae bacterium (assembly GCA_947626615.1). Taxonomy (GTDB): domain Bacteria; phylum Bacillota; class Dehalobacteriia; order UBA4068; family UBA4997; genus Avidehalobacter. The sequence continues at coordinate 3,837 of CANQSW010000005.1, forward strand.
GCTTGGTGGGCAGCGGGTTCACGAAATAACGCCAGATCAGAGGTTCGTCGGTGATGTTGGGATTTTTGCGTATCGGTATCTTGGAAAGGTTGATGATATCAAAATGACGGTCAAGAAAATCCTCGCATTGGTTCTTGGCCTCGGTCGAATCATAGAACACGTGAAAGGCATAGGCGTTTTTATACTCCGGATAAATGCCATAGCCCGCAAAACCGCCGCCCAGGCCGTTGCTGCGGTCGTGCATGATTTTGATGGATCGGACGATCTGGCTGCCGTCGATGCGTTTGCCGCTTTTGGAGAATATCGACGATATGGCGCAGCCGGCCGGTATCCTGATCTGGCCCTCTTTCTGCATAACTTACACTTCCTTAAACTGAAATTTCACAAAAACAGGCTGGATATCTTAAATAAATGCCGCGGGCGCGGGCTTGGCGCCGCCGGCAAAAATCAAGATAGGAATTATTGTATAATAAATTTATGCGCCAGTCAATAAAAAAAACCATTGTATACAGTACAATTTGTATTTCTGCCGCAGACAAATGTTTTTCTGCCAAGATGCCGGCCGGGGAAAGCGTTTTGTAAAATTTTGTGGATTTTTTTACAAATTGGGGGTTGACATACGGAATTTTTGGTCATATAATAGCAGGGTAATCAGCAATGGCGCTGTGGGGATATACCCGCAGCGCCTTTCCTGTTTATTAAAACCTTTTCCGAGAAAGAGATTTTGGAGGTGCAGTTATGACAAATGTTCCAGAGTTATTCGGCAGCAACGTTTTTAATGAAAACGTGATGAAGGAGAGGCTGCCCAAGGCCGTCTACAAGGCGCTGAAAAAAACGATCGAGGCCGGCAACCCGCTCGACCCTTCGCTGGCGGAATCCGTGGCCACGGCGATGAAGGACTGGGCGATCCAGAAAGGCGTCACCCACTACACCCATTGGTTCCAGCCGCTGACCGGCATTACGGCCGAAAAGCACGACAGCTTCATCGAGCCGACCGAAGGCGGCAACGTCATCATGGAGTTCTCCGGCAAAAACCTGATCCAGGGCGAGCCGGACGCGTCCTCCTTCCCCTCCGGCGGCCTGCGCTCAACCTTTGAGGCGCGCGGCTACACCGCCTGGGATCCCACCTCTTACGCCTTCATTAAGAACAATACGCTGTGCATACCCACCGCCTTTTGCTCTTATGGCGGCGAGATACTGGACAAAAAGATTCCTCTGCTGCGTTCAATGGAAGCTATCAACAAACAGGCGCTGCGGATACTCCGGCTTTTCGGCAACACCGACGCGCACCGCGTGACCACCACCGTCGGCCCGGAGCAGGAATACTTCCTGGTGGACGGCGAGATGTTCAAAAAACGCAAGGATCTTCGCTTCACCGGCCGCACGCTGTTCGGCGCGATGCCGCCCAAGGGCCAGGAGCTGGAGGATCATTACTTCGGCGCTATCCGCACCCGCGTCATGGAATTTATGCAGGATCTGGACGAGGAGCTGTGGAAGCTGGGCATACTTGCCAAAACGCGGCATAACGAAGTGGCCCCGGCCCAGCACGAGCTGGCCACCATTTACACCTCCACCAACATCGCCACCGATAACAACCAGCTGGTCATGGAAATGATGAAAAAGGTGGCCTCCCGCCACGGGCTGGCCTGCCTGCTGCACGAGAAGCCTTTCGACGGCGTGAACGGCTCCGGCAAGCATAACAACTGGTCTATGGCCACCGACCTTGGCGAGAACCTGCTGGAGCCCGGCAAGACACCGCGCCAGAATATGCAGTTCCTCACCTTCCTCACCGCCGTGATCAAAGCGGTGGACGATTATCAGGATCTGCTGCGCATTTCCGTCGCCAGCGCCGGCAACGATCACCGCTTGGGCGCCAACGAAGCGCCGCCAGCTATCGTATCGGTTTTTGTGGGCGACGAGCTGCAGGCCGTTATCGACTCGCTGAAAAACGATCAGGACTGCAAACAGTTCAGCCACGATATGCTGGACGCGGGCGTATCCGTTCTGCCGAATCTGCCCAAAGACAGCACCGACCGCAACCGCACCTCGCCTTTTGCCTTCACGGGCAACAAGTTCGAGTTCCGTATGCTGGGCTCCGGCTTCTCGCTTTCCTGCACCAACATTATTCTGAACTCTATCGTGGCCGACACGCTCAATATCTTTGCCGATAAGCTGGAAAACGTCGCGTCAGAGGATTTCAACGCCGCCCTCAACAACCTGCTGAAAGACGAGCTGAAAGCGCACGAGCGCATCATCTTTAACGGCAACAACTATTCCGACGAATGGGTGGTCGAAGCCGAAAAGCGCGGTCTGCTGAACCTGCGCTCCACCGACGCGGCGCTGACGCATTATACCGACCAGAAAAACGTCGATATGTTCGCACGCCAGGGCGTTTATAACCTTAAAGAAATGCAGGCCCGCGAGGAAAGCCTGCTGGAGGAATACTACAAGGTGCTGCACATCGAAGTGCTGACCATGCTGGATATGGCGCGCAAAGAGATCGCCCCCGCCGTGCTGACTTACATAAACGAGCTGGCCAAAACGCTGGAAATGAAGCAGGCCATGAAGATCACGGCCAAGGCGGAGAAAAAGCTGCTGGATCAGCTCTCCTGGCTGAACGACAAGCTCTCCGACGACATCGACACGCTGGAGGCTAGCGTAACCAAAACCAAGGCCATGGCCGACGCCGAAACTATCGCGCACTATTATCACGACGAGGTGTTGCCCAAAATGGCCGCCCTGCGTGAGACGGCCGACGCGCTGGAAGTGCTGACGGCGGAAAAATACTGGCCCTTCCCCACTTACAGCGACCTGTTGTTCTATTGATCTGGTTTAAGCATTGGTTCTATAATACATTTTTATATGATCTGCGCACAAGGGCGTGTGATCCTCTTTGGAGGGTTACGCGCCCAAACTGTTTTTATAGCGCAAAATTAAGGAGGAAAAGCAAATGGACGTAAACGAATTGGCAACATCATTGGATATCGGCTGGACACTTTTAGCGGCGGCGCTGGTCTTCTTCATGCAGGCCGGCTTCGCTATGGTGGAGACCGGCTTCACCCGCGCCAAAAACGCGGGCAACATCATTATGAAAAACCTGATGGATTTTTGCCTTGGCACGATAGTTTTCTGGCTGCTGGGCTTCGGTATCATGTTCGGGGCGCTGAACCCCTTCTTCGGCGGCATAGAGCTTTTCGGCGACGGCGCGGTGGGCGTCGGCTATAACTGGACGCAGCTCATCTTCCAGACTGTCTTCTGCGCCACGGCGGCTACCATAGTTTCCGGCGCTATGGCCGAGCGCACAAAATTCATCTCCTATTGCCTATATTCTCTGATCATATCCGCGTTCGTTTATCCCGTATCCGGCCATTGGATCTGGGGCGGCGGCTGGCTGGCGGAAATGGGCTTCCACGATTTTGCCGGCTCCTGCGCCGTACATATGGTGGGCGGTATGGCGGCGCTGATCGGGGCCATGATACTTGGGCCGCGTATCGGCAAATATTCCGAGGACGGCAAAGTCCACGCCATACCCGGCCACAGCCTGACTTTGGGCGCTCTTGGCGTGTTCATTCTGTGGTTTGCCTGGTTCGGCTTCAACGGCGGCTCCACCACCGCCCTTTCCGGCGGCTCGGCCGAGGTGGCGGCCCGCGTTTTCGTCACCACCAATATGGCGACGGCGGTTGCGGCAACTACGGTCATGCTCATCACCTGGCTGCGCTATAAAAAGCCCGACGTTTCGATGACCTTGAACGGCGCGCTGGCCGGTCTGGTGGCCATTACGGCCGGCAGCGACACCGTGACAACGGCGGGCGCGGCAGTTATCGGCCTGGTGGCCGGCTGCGCCGTGGTGTTCGGCATCGAGTTTATCGACAAAACTTTGAAGATCGACGACCCTGTCGGCGCTATCGGCGTACACGGCGTTTGCGGCGCGCTCGGCACGATCATGGTCGGCCTCTTTGCTTATTATGATTACGGCAGCGTCGAAGTCATGCCGCGCGGCCTGTTCTATGGCGGCGGCGCGAGCGCTCTGCTGACGCAGCTTATCGGCGTGGTATCAGTTATCGCCTGGGTCGTCGTGACCATGCTGGTGATATTCACAATTATCAACAAAACGGTAGGCCTGCGTGTCAGCGCGGAAGAAGAGATCGCCGGGCTGGATATCAAGGAGCACGGGCTGATCAGCTCCTACGCCGATTTCACGCCCGTCGCCCACGCTATTTATGAGGATACCGAACCTGCCCCCACTCCCGTTCCGGCGGTGCGCGTCGTCTCGGCCGAGGCGGCGGAATACGGCCCGATGTCCAAGGTCGTCATCATCACGCGGCGCACTAAGTTCGACCTGCTGAAAAACGCGCTGACCGATATCGGCGTGACAGGCATGACGGTCACCGACGTTATGGGCTGCGGCCTGCAAAAGGGCGCGACGGAATATTACCGCGGCGTTGCGCTGGAGACCAAGCTGGTGCCGAAGGTGAAGGTGGAAGTCGTAGTAGCCAAGGTGCCGGTGGCCGCTATCGTGGAGGCGGCCAAGCGCGTCCTCTACACCGGCAGCTACGGCGACGGCAAGATCTTCGTTTATGACGTGAAGGACGTTATTCAGGTGCGCACCGGCAAGACCGGCTATGACGCGCTGCAATATCCCGAGATCGACGCTTGAGGCAGAATCTTTCAATCTCTTTCATTCTCTTATATTTAGTTTCAGGGGCGGCCGTATGGCCGCCCCTGAAACATTTTATGCTGCTTATAGCCGCGCAAAGCTCCGCTTATAAGCCGGATAAACGCGCTTTATAATTATGACGGCATTTACTGTGGCGATAACGGCGAAAAATACTCGCACGGCGGCCTCCGGGATACCGAACAGCAATATACCGTTCATATCGCCGCCGCCAAAGAATTTATAAAGCAGGCTCAGATAAAGCGGGTCTACCAGCAGCAAGGCCAGCGTGGCGTAATAACAGACGGCTTTCAGCATTTTGCTCCGGCTTCGGACAAGCTGCGCCGTCGCCGCGCAAAGTATATAGGCGGCAAAAAGAGTGGCGATACAGCCGACGGAGCTGAAAACGGCCAGCTGCCGCTCCGTCAGGGCGGCGGTATCGACTACGACCTGAACGCCCGGCCCGAGCAGCCGAACGCCTCGATATGCGCCGTATAGCAGCGCCGCCGCCAGATGCGCGCCCTCGTGGACGATGTAATATAAAACGATGGCGGCGATAAGCCCCAGCCATTTGCGGCCGTTGGCCGACTGTATTTTTGATTTTGCGCTCATAGCGTTCTCCCAATTTCGGTCTGCCGGTGGGGCGTAATGGCCGGGCGCTCCTATCACGCAAAAAGCCGCCCAAGAAGGGCGGCTCTCGCATTTTGGAGCGGGTGAAGGGAATCGAACCCTCGTCGAAAGCTTGGGAAGCTCTTGTTTTGCCATTAAACTACACCCGCAAAACCGAAAGTTATTATAGCATTTTTCGGTTTGTTTGTAAATAGTTTAAGCGAAGATTTTAAGCCCCGCGCAGCCGCTTATCATACATTCTGACGGAGATCTGGCAGGAGACCGCGTTCAAAGCCAGGGTTATGGCCGCCGCCGCCAAAAACAGCACCGGCAGGGATATATTAAGCTCCAGAGCGGTTATGTCAAACTGTCTGGCAATACCTAAGCTGGCGCCGAATATTATGCCAAACAGCAGGAATGAAACGAGCCGGCCTTTCGCGTTGCCATAGCGAAAGATAAACGGCATACTTAGCGCCTCCAACACCAGAGAGGCCAGACACGTCAGCAGTATAAAGAAAGCAAATTCGCCCGTCAGAGCAAAATCGTTATCCACCGGGGCGCCCAGCAGAAGCGGCCAGATCAGCTGGTATACGAGGCGGGAAAGCAGGGCCAGCGCCAGCAGCACGCCGGCGAATATATACCCTAACAGATATTTGCCGAACACCAGCGTCCGGCTGGAAAACGGCAGCATAGCGGCCAGCTCCGGCCATTTGGCGTTTTCGTCATAGGCCAAAATAGTCGCAGGCAGAAGCACGGCGTAAAGGAAAGAGAGCATCGGCAGGCTGCCCGGCAGCAAAACGAACACCAGCATCAGCAGCAAATATATCTTCAAATAGCGCCAGATACAGTAAAAATCTTTTAACAGCAGCCCCCGCAGACCGTTTTTCGCGTTCATTGCGCGCCGCCCCCTTTCGACCAGAAAATGATGATATCCTCCAGCGTGGTATGCTCCGTGACAAAGGCCGGATTGATCTCGTGCTTTTTCACCAACGCTTCTACGCCCCACGGCTCGCGCCGCAGCGACACCACCGCCCCCGGCGGCACGGCCGCAAAATCCGCCTCCGGCAGCTTCAAAAGCGCGTAATCCTCCAGCAGCTTATCCTTTTCCTCGCAGAAAAGCAGCCGCCCCTCGTGCAGAAAAGCTATGTAATCGCAGATCTTCTCCAGATCGCTCAAAATATGCGAGGATATCAGAATGGCGTGTTCCGGGTCGCGCGTGAAGTCGTTGAAAACGCCGAGTATCTCCTCGCGGACGATCGGATCGAGCCCGCTGGTCGGTTCGTCCAGCAGCAGCAGGCGCGGCCGGTGCGCCAGAGCCGCCGCGATAGCGATCTTCATCTTCATGCCGGTGGAAAACTCCTTGATCAGCTTATCCTCCGGCAGTCGGAAATCGGCCAGCATTTGGTTAAAATACCCGTCGTCCCAGGCGCTGAAGCACAGCCGCAGCACCCTGCCCAGTTGCGCCGCCGTCAGATAATCCGGCAGACCAGCGCTGCCCAGCACCACGCCGACCTCGTTTTTCAGCGCGTCAAAGCCGGGGGCAAGGTTATCCTGCCCCAGCACGCTTATCTCGCCTTCGTCGCGCCGCAGCACGTTCATTATCAGCTTGAAAAGCGTCGTTTTGCCCGCGCCGTTTTCCCCCACCAGCCCCATGATACTGCCCGCCGGCAGGGCAAAATTAACGTCCCGCAGGGTGAAATTGCCGAAACTTTTGGTCAAACGCTCCACTTTTATGGCGTTTTGGCTGTTTGCGTCAAATACTTCCATCAAACTATCCCCTCCGCAAAAATTTATCATTCCGGGCTCGTCTTATAGCGCGGCCGGCTGAAAATGAACTTCTTCTGCACCAGCCAGCTGGTGGCGAAAAACGATATTTCGGTCAGCAGCTTGGCCAGATAATGATTCATACCCAGCACGTCCACCAGCAGGCTCAGCAGCAGCGTGTTTCCGGCCAGTATCAGCGCGGCCAGCAGATAATACTGCGCCGCCTCGGCCAGCAGGCTGCCCTTGGCCTGAAAAACGAAAAATCTGTTCATTAGAAAATTGAACGTGCAGCTCAAAAACCGGGCCAGAATATTCGCGGCGGCCAGCGCCAGCGGCAGCCGCCAGATACCGCCCAGCGCAGCGAACAGGCCGTAGAGCAGATAATCCAGGCAGAAGCTCGCCAGCGATACGCCGGAAAATTTCAGCAGCTCCTTATAGATCAGCCAGGAATCGCGCAGCACGGCAAAATGCGACCCGGCGTTATTGTCGATATAAATGGTGACGATATCCAGCTCGATCAGCGGCAGCTTGGCGCGGGCGGCTGCCAGCAGCACGTTCATCTCGTATTCGTAACGCTCGCCGGAGATAGCGAGCAGCCAGGGCAGCAGCCGGGCGGAAAAGGCCCTAAGCCCCGTCTGCGTATCCCGCACCGCGCAGCCGGTGGCCGCCCAGAACAGCTTCCGCGTCAGATAATTGCCCAAACGGCTCCGGGCCGGCGAGGCCGCGCTCTGCACCCTGCTGCCCAGCACCAGCGCCCCCGGCTCGGCTTCCGCCCGGCGGCAGCAGCGCAGCGCGTCCACCGCCCGGTGCTGGCCATCGCTGTCCAGGGTGACTATCACAATTTCACTCTGGAAATTCTCCGCGATATACGCCAGCCCGTGCTTTAGGGCGTGCCCCTTGCCCCGGTTGTACGCGTAAGAAAGCACCGCCGCATATTCCTCCGCCCGTTGGAATATCTCCCGGTAGGCCGGGCCGCTGCCGTCGTCCACCACCACGCAGGCAAAATCCGCCGCGCGGAGCTTTTGCAGCAGCTCCGGCAGGCTCTCGCCCGGTTCAAAGGCCGGGATCAGAGCCACGTATTTAGTTTTTCGCATAGACACAACTCCTGTCACACCACAGTTTGGGCCAAAGGCGCCCAATTTAACCATACACGAATAAAAAACCCCAGATCAATCCTCGCCGCGCAATATCCGCAGCATATCCCGCACCTCTTCGTCGCTCAAACCGAGGCTGGCCGCCAAAGCATCGGCCCGGCGCAGCAGCTCCTCAAGCTCGCGCAGGTTGCCCTCGCGCACCAGCTCCAGATTTTTCTCCGCCACAAAGCACCCCTTGCCGGCCACGGTGTAGATGAAGCCCTCCCTCTCCAGCTCGTCGTAGGCGCGCTTGGTGGTGATGACGCTGATCTTCAAGTCCTTGGCCAGCGTGCGGATAGAAGGCAGCATATCGCCCTCGGTCAGCCGCCCGCTGATTATCTGCTGCTTCATCTGCTGATAGATCTGTTCGTAGATCGGCCGATCGGCCGCGTTGGAAATGATGATATCCAAAATGACACCTCTAAACAACCTGTATATATCGCACATATACAGTATATACGCTATTAACAGCTATGTCAATATCTTTCGGCGAAAAAAACAAAAAAATTACCCGGAGCGCTAGGCCCCGGGTAACGGGAAACTTATTTGTCGAGGAAGTTCTTGATAACGTAGGCGTTCGCCTGCCGGTTCATCGCCGCGATATGCGCCGTCAGGTTGATATGCTTGGGGCAGACGCGCTTGCAGTTCTGCGAGTTGCCGCAATCCTGAATACCGCCCTTGGCCACCAGCGCGTCCAGGCGTTCCTCCGCCTGCATACGGCCGATGGCGTGCAGATTGAACATACGCACCTGCGCGATAGCGTTAGGCCCGACGAAATCGGATTTGCTGTTATAATTCGGGCAAGCCTCCAGACAGCAGCCGCAGGTCATACAATGCGCGATCTCATAGGCGATGCGCTGGTCTTTATCGGCCAGCCGGGGGCCGCGGCCAATGGCCCAAGAGCCGTCCACCTGCACCCAGGCGTGGACGCGCTTCAGATTGTCGAACATCTTGCTGCGGTCCACCATCAGGTCGCGGATAACGGGGAATTTAGTCAGCGGCTCCAGCTGAATGGGCCTGTCGCCGTATTTTTCGATCAGCTTATCGGTAAGAGCGGCGCAGGCCTGACGCGGCACGCCGTTTATCAGCATCGAACAAGCGCCGCAGACCTCCTCCAGACAGTTGCACTCCCAGACCACGGGGTTCACGGTCTGCCCGTCGGCGGTCACCGGGTTTTTGCGTATCTCCATCAGCACCGAAACGATATTCATGTTCGGGCGGTAAGGTATCTGAAAATCCTGCCAGTATGACGGCGATTTGGGGTCGTCGCGGCGTTTGATCCTCAGCTTGATATATTTTACGCTCTTCAAATCTACCATGTCTGTCCCCTCCTCAATACTTTCTCTCCACCGGCTTTATCCACTGGATATCAACGTCTTCCCAACTGAATTCCGGGTCGCCGTCTTTATAGGTGGCCAGCGTAGTTTTCAGGAAGTTGGCGTCGTCGCGTTTTGGGAACTCCGGCTTATAGTGCGAACCGCGGCTCTCGTTGCGGCGCAGCGCCCCGCCCACGATAACGCGGGCCAGATCCATCATGCCGCGCAGCTCGCGCACGTACATGATCGTCTGGTTGGAATAGCCGCCGAAATCGGTGATGTTGATATCGTTCCAGCGCTCCTGGAACTCCTGCAGCTTCACGTCCGTCTCCTCCAGGTCCTTGTTGACGCGGACGATGGTGGCGTTGCGGTACATGATCTCGCTCATCTCGTCGTGCAGCTTGTATGGGTTCTCTTTGCCCGTCATCTTGGTCAGCTTGTCATGCTCGGCCTGCTGCTTCTTCACCGTGAGGTCGGCGATATTGCCGATCGTTTCAGCGGCCGCGGCCTGAAGCCCGCCGATATACTTGACGACCGCCGGCCCGGCCACCGTGCCGCTGTACATAGCGGAAAGCAGCGAGTTTGCGCCCAGGCGGTTGGCGCCGTGATACATATAATCACATTCGCCCGCCGCGAACAGGCCGGGGATATTGGTCTGATGCTCCCAATCCACGTGGATGCCGCCCATAAAGTAATGTACGGCCGGGAAGATCTTCATCGGCACTTTTCTCGGGTCGTCGCCGTAGAAGGTCTGGTAAATATCCAGAATACCTTTCAGGCGTTTATTCAGATAATCCGCCGGCAGATGCGAAAGATCGAGGTAGACCTGATTCTTGCCGTCGATGCCAAGGCCCATGTTCACGCAAACGTCGTAAATTTCGCGCGCCGCGATATCGCGCGGCACCAGATTGCCATAGGAAGGATATCTCTCCTCCAGGAAGTACCACGGCTTGCCGTCTTTATACGTCCAGATACGCGCGCCGTCGCCGCGGGCAGATTCCGACATCAGCCGCAGCTTGTCGTCTCCCAGCATGGCCGTGGGGTGTATCTGCACGAACTCGCCGTTGGCAAAAGGCACGCCGTGCTTATAAAGAATAGCCGCCGCCGCGCCGGTGTTAATGATCGAGTTGGTGGAGCGGCCGTAGATCATGCCCGCGCCGCCGGTGGCGATGACCACCGCGTCGGCCACGAAGGCCCTGATCTCCATCGTGGCCAGATCCTGCGCCACCACGCCCTTGCAAACGCCGTTGTCGTCGATCAAAAGGTCGATCATTTCCCAGTTCTCGTATTTGTTCACCATACCGAGGACTTCCTGCCGGCGCACCTGTTCGTCCAGCGTATAAAGAAGCTGCTGGCCGGTGGTGGCCCCGGCGAAGGCCGTGCGGTTGTTTTTGACGCCGCCGAAACGCCGCAGGTCGATCAGGCCCTCGCTGGTGCGGGTGAACATAACGCCCATGCGGTCCATAGCGTAGATAAGACCGGGCGCGTTATCGCACATACCCTTAACGGGCGTCTGGTTGGCCAGAAAATCGCCGCCGTAGACCGTATCGTAGAAATGCTGTTCGACGCTGTCGTGCTGGCCCTTGGTATCCAGCGCCGCGTTCACGCCGCCCTGCGCGCACACAGAATGAGAGCGTTTTACCGGCACGAGTGAAATCAAGTCGACCGGTATGTTTTTTTCGGTTATCTTCAAGGTAGACATCAGGCCGGCCAAGCCGCCGCCCACAACTACCACTTTGGTTTTTTCCATTATGCAGCTACCCCCTTATCATCTCAGGCTAACGCCAGCGAAAGCAGAATGGCCACGGCCCACAGCGACATAACGATGAACAGGAGCGTGGCGCAGATAGCGAATATCTTCTGAGCGCGGTCGCCCACGCAGATGCCCCAGGTTATGCAGAACGTGAACAGGCCGTTGGTGAAGTGGTATATCGCGGCCAGAACGCCGATAACGTATAAAACGAAGATCAGCGGGCTGTGCAGCATAACGGCCAGATTCGCATCGGCAAAACGCAGCGTGTAGACGTGCCAGATGATGAACGCCACCAGGATAATCGCCGTTATCCTTTGCAGATAAAAGGCGAAATTACGGTAGTATTTATATTGCAGCACGTTGTTTTTGGCCAGATAGACGATATAAATGCCGTAAATGCCGTGGAAGATAATAGGGATCGCGATCAACAGCAGCTCCAGCACCTGCACGAAAGGGAATCCCCTCATAAAACCCATCATGGTCACGTACGCGTCGCTGCCGAGGAAGATGGCGCTGTTCAGCATAAAATGCACGAAAATGAACAGGCCAAGCGGCACCACGGCGATCAGCGAATGGAACCGGCGGAGAAAAAAGCTGAATTTTGACAACGTATTATCCCCCTTTTCAACAAAAATATAAAACATCGTCCTATAAAAATATTATAACTGATTAGATCCGCGCTGTAAATAGCAAATTGCAATTAACCCAGATCTTGGCGGGCCGCCGCGTACATGCCGGCGTAGGCCGCCGCGTCTATATCCTGCTCGCCGGAGCTTTCGCAGATTACGGTGGGCTGCCACCCCTCCTCCGCCAAAATAGCGGCCAGCGGCTCAAAATCCGGCCCGAACTCCTTATCCGAAAGGTTGCGGTGACGCATTTCGCCGCTCCGGCCGTATTCTATCGGCGAAAAATGTATATGCAGGCTGTTAAGCGCCGCTTCGCCCAGCCGCCGCCCGATCTTGCCGAGCAGCCGCTCAAAATCCCGCCGCTCTTTGAGGCCGCCGCCGGTCAGCGCGTGGATATGGGCAAAATCCACCGCCGGGCGCACACTCTCCGCCACCTCGCAGAGACGCAACACCTCGCCCAGCGTGCCCAGCTGGCCGGGCTTGCCCATAGTCTCCGGGCGCAGCGTCACAAATTGCAGCAGCCCTTCGCGTTCGGCCAGCCGCACGATCTCCTCCAGCAATGCCGCCGCGCGCTCCGTCGCCTGCTCGCGGCTTTGTTCGCCGACGGCCCCGGAATGAAAGACTACGCTCTGCGCGCCCATTTTATCCGCCGCCCGCAGCGTCCGCAGCAAGTGGCCGACCGATCTTTCGCGGATAGCTTCGTCCGCGCTGGCCAGATTGATATAATACGGCGCGTGGATAGATAGAGCAAAATCCAACAGCGCGGCGTTTTTCCGCACAGAAGCGCAAAAAGCGTCGCTCAGGCGCACGCCGTGCGTACATTCGTATTCGTAAGCGTCAAGCCCGAGACCGTAGAGATATTCGCAGGCGGCCAGAGAGCTTTTGTAGCCGGCGGCATAAAAACCGTCGCTGTTGCCGCCCGCGCCGAAACGCGGCCCGCCTTTCGCCATGCCGATCCCTCCCAGCATTCATGCTCTTTTCAGCGCCTCACAACGCCTCCAGATGCCACGTTTTGGCCCCGGTTATCGTCAGCGGCACGATCTCGTTTACCGCCCCCGCATCGCCCGGGCAGATAACTATCTTGTTGCCGGCGGTGCGCCCGGTGAAAAACGCCGGGTCGGTCTTGCTCGGCCCTTCCAGCAGGACCTGTTCGGTGCGGCCGACGTAAGCAAGGTTTTTCTCCAGACTTATGCTGTTTTGCAGCTCCGTCAGCCGCCGCAGGCGCTCTTTTTTGACGGAAAGCGGCAGCTGCTCCGCCATTTTGGCGGCCGGCGTGCCGGCGCGCGGTGAATAAATAAACGTGTAGGCGGCGTCGAAGCGGCAGCGCGCCATAAAATCCAGCGTAGCCTGAAAATCCTCGTCCGTCTCGCCGGGGAAGCCTACGATGATGTCCGTGGTGACGGCGGCCTCCGGCGTTTGCAGGCGTATACGGTCAAGTATCGCGGCATAATGCGCGGTATCATAGCCGCGGTTCATGGCCCGCAGCGTTTTATCGCAGCCGGATTGCAGCGGCAGATGATAATAAGAGCGCGCCTGGGGCAGCAGGCTGATCTCGTCCACCAGAGCGGGCGAAAAATCGCGCGGGTGCGAGCTCATATAGCGGACTCTTGCTATGCCCGGCACGGCGCAGACCTCGCGCAGCACGGCGGCAAAATCCGGCGCGGCCGCATCGCCCGCCCGGCGCAGATCCTTGCCGTAGGAATTAACGTTTTGCCCCAACAGCATGACCTCGCGGCTGCCGGCGGCCGCCGCCTCGCGCACCTCGGCCAAGATAGCCGCCAGGCTGCGGCTGCGCTCTCTGCCCCGCACGTACGGCACGATGCAATAAGAGCAGAAATTGTTGCAGCCGTAGCTGATATTGACCTGAGTCGTCACGCCGGCGGCCCGCACGGCCGGCAGCTCGTCCGGAAAATCGCGGTTATCCTCCGAAACGTCGACGATACGGCCGCTGCCCGCGATGACGCGGCTGATATATTCCGGCAGGCGGTGCTGCTGATATGTGCCAAGCACGATGTCAATATGGCTGCCGTAGCGCTTCAGAGCGCCGCCGATAGTGCTTTGCTGCGTCATACAGCCCAGCATGGCGATGATCACACCGGGCCTTTGATATTTGACGTTCTTCAGATTGCCGATATAGCCCCAGATCTTGTTTTCGGCGCTTTCGCGGATACAGCAGGTGTTCACCACGATGATATCCGCCTCGTCCACGCTGCCGCAGGGCTGATAGCCCGCCTGTTGCAGCACACCGGCGATTATCTCGGAATCATGTTCGTTCATCTGGCAGCCAAACGTCTTGATATAAAACCTCATAACAATGCTCCTTTGCCGCCCGTCAGCGCCGCCCGGATAGGCGCAGGTCTTTGATCTGCAGCTGCACGCTGCGGTTGCCCTGGAACTCGTTTATGTCGATAGAATAAACGATGTCGATGTAAAGATTGGCCGACTGGCCTTTAAGCAGCCGCTGCCACATTTCCTCGCCGCCCAGGGCGTGCACCATGGCGCGGAACTCGTCGATACGACGGAAAAAAACGGCGCTGGTCAACCCCTGCCCCTGCCGGTTGGCAAAATAAAAGCGGACGATCTGGTTATCGCGCCCCAAAAGCTGGATACGCCGCACCTCCAGAGCGCGGTCGCCAAAAAGCGGCGCGGGGTTGCCGTGGCCAAAAGGCGCCATGGCCGCGATAAACTGGGCGAAGCCCATCGAGGCCAGCGCCCGCTCCACCGGCAGCGCCAGGTCGATATAGGTGACGGGCAGCATATCCACCGTTTCCATGCGGCAGTTCTCGTTCAGGCGGCGGCGCAGCTCCGGGATATTCTCCCTCTTTACCGTCAGCCCGGTGGCCATAAAATGCCCGCCGAACATATCCAGCAGGTCGGAGCACTCCACCAGAGCCTTGAACATATTGAAGCCCTCCACCGAGCGGCCCGAACCCTTCACCTGCTCTTTATCCCCGGCCAGGACGAAGGTGGGCCGGTTATAGATCTCCTTGATACGCCCGGCCACGATACCGGCCACGCTTTCGGTCAGCTCCGGCTCGTGCACCACGATGACCTTGCTTTCAGCGTAGCCCCTGGCGTCGATCTCCGCGCGTATCTTCGTTACGCCCTCGCTGGAAAGCTCCTTGCGGCGGGCGTTCAGCTCGCAGAGATGACGCGCCAGCTCCAGCGCGCGCTCGTAATCTTCGCAAAGGAAAAGCTCCACCGCAATAGCGGCGTTTTCCAGACGGCCGCTGGCGTTGATGCACGGCCCCAGCGTAAAGCCGATATTATACGAGGTAAGCCGGCTCGGGTCGAGCCCGTTTACCTCCAGCAGAGCCCTGAGGCCCAGATTCGGCGACTCCGCGATATGCGAGAGCGCGTATTTTACCAGCTCGCGGTTCTCGTCCGTCAAGTCCATGATATCGCAGACGGTGGCGATTGCCGCAAAAGACAGGTATTCTATGCGGTCCGGCGCAAAATCGCGCTCGGCCAGCTCATACAGGCGCTCCGCCATTTTATACGCCAACATACCGGCGCAGATAGATTTGAACGGATACGGACAATCGCGCTGTTTGGGGTCGATCACCGCGTCGGCGGGCGGCACTTTATAGACGCTGCCCTCCGCCATGATATCGAACGGCACTTCGTGGTGATCGGCGATGATGACCATGAGCCCCAGCTCTTTGGCCAGCTGCACCTGCTCGAAAGCGGCGATACCGTTATCCAGGGTCAGCAGGATATGCACGCCGTCTGCGGCCAACTGCCGCACGGCCCGGTCGTTCAAGCCGTAGCCCTCGCTGTCCCGGCGCGGTATGTAATAGCGCGAACGCCCGCCCAGCCGCGCCAAGACCAGCGACATGATGCTGGTGCCGGTGATACCGTCGGCGTCATAATCGCCGAAAACAGCGATCTCCTCGCCGTTTGCGACCGCGTCCAGCAGGATACGGCAGGCTTTATCCATATCCTTCAGCTCGTGCGGCGCGTGCAGCAGCTCCAGCGAGGAGGTGAAATAATCCCGTATCTCGGCGGGCCCCACCAGACCGCGCACGGCCAGCAGCCGCGCCGCCGTGACGGATATACCCAGCGTTTTGGCCGTGGCCGATATCTCGTCGGCGCTGACCCGGCAGCCGCGCAGCACCCATTTTTTCTCGGTTAAAGCGTTCAGAGCGTCCAAACCATTCATACCCCTATCTTAATATGCGGCTAGAGCTTTCACCGGGTCGGCGGCAAAAGCTCCAGCAAATAAGAAATATTGATTTTACGTTTCGGCTCAAACGATCAGCTTGGGATCTTTTTTGCCGTTCTTGCCGCCTTTGGCGGGCTTGGCGAATTTTTCGCCGCCGCGCAGGCGGGTGATGTCGTTCAGGATAGAGCCGGCGATGAAAACGGAAGAATACGCGCCGGAAATGATACCGATAGCCAGAGCCACCGAGAAAGCGCGCGTCGTGTCGCCGCCGAACAGCACCAGACAGACGACCAGCAGCAGCACGGCCACCGACGTGTTGATCGAGCGGCCCAGCGTCTGGTTGATACTATCGTTCACCAGAGAATCAAAATCCTGCTTGGGGTGCAGCTCGCGGTTCTCGCGGATACGGTCGAAAATAACGATCGTGCTGTTGATCGAATAACCGAGGATCGTCAGAATGGCGGCAACGAACGTGCTGTCCACCTCAAACTGTAAAATCGAGAACAGGCCCAGCATCACCAGCGCGTCGTGCATCAGCGGCACGATAGCCGAGACCGCAAAGTTGAAACGGAAACGGATAGTGATATAGATGAGCATGAGGATCAGCGCCAGCACCAGAGCCAGCCAGGCGTTGGTGATAAGCTCGCGCCCGATGACCGGGCCGATACGCTCGTTGCGCAGGATCTCAAACGGCGAAAGGTTCGTTTCGATATCGTCCAGCAGCGCCGCGCTGTCCTCCTCCGCCATATCCTCGGTGCGGATAAGGAAGGTATTCTCGTCGCTCGCCTGAATGGACGGCGTGGCCTCGACGTATTGGGAGACCGTCTCGCGCAGAGCGTCGGCGGTTACGGTCTGCTCAAATTTCAGCTGCATGATATTGCCGCCGGTGAAGTCGATGCCGAGGTTCAGTCCGCGAAACGCCAGCGAGAGCAGGCCGGCGATGATGATCACCAGAGAAATGGCGTACCAGATCTTGCGTCTGCCCAGAAAATCAAAATTGGTCTTAGCCACGGACAACGCCCCCTTTCTTCGCGCCGAAAAGCGCGGTATGCGCGGCGAAAGCGGGGACCTGCGCGCACCACTTCAGCAGATAGCGCGTGACGACCAGCGCCGAGAACATACTGACGACGATACCGACGGCCAGCGTTACGGCAAAGCCCTGCACCGAGCCGGTGCCAAACTGGAACAAAACGACGGTCGCAAGCAGCGTGGTGATGTTGGAGTCTAAGATCGTCCAGAGAGCGCGGCGGAAAGCGGCGGTAACAGCCGCGGCCAGCGATTTATCGGCAGCCAGCTCCTCGCGCAGACGCTCGTAAATGATGATGTTGGCGTCCACCGCCATGCCGATACTTAGCAGCACGCCCGCTATGCCCGGCAGCGTCAGCGTGATATGCAGCCAACACATCAAAAACAGCATCACGATAGTATAAGCCACCAGAGAAAGCGC
Source organism: uncultured Peptococcaceae bacterium (assembly GCA_947626615.1). Classification (GTDB taxonomy): domain Bacteria; phylum Bacillota; class Dehalobacteriia; order UBA4068; family UBA4997; genus Avidehalobacter. The sequence continues at coordinate 21,304 of CANQSW010000005.1, forward strand.
CGCCACGACGCCCGGCAGACGATAATAAGCGATGATGAACACCAGCAGCAGGGCCATGCCGACCATACCGGCATAAAGGCTCTTTTGCAGCGAATCCGCGCCAAGCGACGGGCCGACGGTGCGCTTGCTCATAACTTCAACGTCCACCGGCAGAGCGCCGCCTTTCAGCACGGCCGCCTCGGCGATAGCCTCCTCCAGCGTGTAGCCGCCGGAGATCTGCGCCTGGCCGTTGGTAATAACGGAGTCGACTTCGGGCGCCATCAAAAGTTCGCCGTCCAGATAGATCGCGATCTGCTGCTTAAAGAATTTGCTGGTGGCGTCGGCAAAGGCTTTGGTGCCAGCGTCGTTGAAATGCAGCGAGATGACGTTTTCTTCTCTGGGGCTACTTGGGTTCGGGTTACGCACGCCCTTAGCGTCCTCCAGATCGGCGCCCGTCAGTATCACGTTGCCGTATGGGTCGACAAACTCCAGCTTGGCCGTGCGGCCAAGAATATCGATCGCTTCGTCCGGGTTATCCACGCCGGCCAGCTGCACGATAATACGGTCGTCGCCCTCCAGCTGAATGATAGGCTCGGAAACGCCGATATTATCCACACGGTTGCGCATGATCTCTTTCAGCGCCTCCATGTCGTCGGCGGAAACAGTCTGCCCCTCCTCCGGGACAGCCTGCAAAACCACTTCGGCGCCACCCTGCAGATCCAGACCGAGGTTGATGTTATCCCGGAAATAGCCGAACGAGCAGATAACGGCTACCGCCAGCACCACCACGGACAGGGTGAGCCAGATTCCTCCCTTTTTCATCAAACAATAGCCTCCTTAAACATTAGCAAAATATCAACGCCAAAGAACGGGTCTTCGGCGGAATTTTCTCTTTTGGAATTTTCTCTTTAATCGACGTTATCGTCGTTGATATCGGCGTCGTCCTCCGCCGTATCGTCCGTATATACCGTATCGTCCGGCTCGTCCGCCTGCGGCCTTGCGGCGGAGCCGTTATCCCTGGCCAGCCCGGCGATGCCGGATTTCTTCACTTCGATCTCCACGTCCTCGGAGACCTCCAGCCAGACGCTGTCGTCCATGATCTCGGTGATGATGCCGATAATGCCGCCGACTGTAACGACCTTATCGTCCACCCGCAGGTTGTCGATCATATCGGAACGCTTTTTCTGCATCTTCTGCTGGGGACGGATAAGCAGAAAATAAAACAGAGCGATCATCAGCACGATATAACCGATAGTATACATAGATTCGTTGCCCATTAACTTACACCTCATTTTTTATATTTTGGCCGCGGCGGCAATAATTATCGCGCGCGGCACGTTAACCTAAATTATTTTCGCCGGAGGGCGGCAAATTCCTGCCTAATCCTGCCATTTGGCGAAAAAATCCTGATAAAATTTACCAAACGTCCCGGCCAGGATATGCCCGCGCATCTCCCGCATCAAATGCAGCAGATAATGCAGGTTGTGGATAGTGGTGAGCCGCAGGCCCAGTATCTCGTCCGCTTTGATCAGGTGGCGGATATAGGCGCGGCCGAAGTTTTGGCAGGCATAGCAGCCGCAGCCCTCCTCCAGCGGGCGGTGGTCGCGCGCGTATTCGGCGTTGCGGACGACCAGCTTGCCCCGGCTGGTGAACACCGTGCCGTTTCTGGCGATACGGGTGGGCAGCACGCAGTCGAACATATCAATGCCGCGGGCCACGCCCTCCACCAGGCAGTCCGGGCTGCCGACGCCCATCAGATAGCGGGGCTTATCTTTGGGCATTATCGGCAAAAGCTCGTCCAGACATTCATACATCAGCGGCTTTGGTTCGCCCACGCTGAGCCCACCGATACCGTAGCCCGGCAGATCCAGCTCGATCAGCTCTTCAGCACTTTTGCGGCGCAGATCGCGGAACAGGCCGCCCTGCACGATGCCAAACAGCGCCTGATCCTCTCTTTTATGCGCCGCCTTGCAGCGTCTGGCCCAGCGGGTGGTCTTTTCCAGCGCGGCCTCCACCTGGCTGCGCTCCGCCGGATAGGGCGAGCAGACGTCAAACGCCATGGCGATATCCGAACCCAGCGCTTCCTCGATCTCCATGACCTTTTCCGGCGTGAAAAAATGCCGGCTGCCGTCGATATGCGAGCGGAAAAACACGCCGTCCTCGCCGATATCGCGCAGGGCGGCCAGGCTGAACACCTGAAAGCCGCCGCTATCGGTAAGTATCGGCTTACCCCAGCCCATGAACTTATGCAGGCCGCCCGCCTCTTTCACCAGCTCGTGGCCGGGCCGCAGATACAAATGATAGGTGTTGCCCAGTATGATCTGCGCGCCCACCTCGTCCAGCTCGCGCGGGGTCATTGCCTTCACCGTCGCCTGCGTGCCGACCGGCATAAAAACCGGCGTTTGTATTTCGCCGTGCGTCGTCGTGATGATGCCGGCGCGGGCCAGCCCGTCCTGCTTTTGCAGGGTGTATTGCAGCGTCATATCTCA